>CAYTJS010000115.1:0-10644 GCA_964438115.1 uncultured Iamiaceae bacterium | reverse complement strand
CCCCGGTGGTGGCCTGCATCGGCCCCGTCACGGCCGCCACCGCCCGCGACGCCGGCCTCACGGTCACCGTCGAGGCCACCGAGCACACCATCCCCGGCCTCGTCGCCGCCCTCGTCGCCGAGACGACGAAATTGCGTTGATCGGTTGCGCCCGGCGCAACGAATCGACGCAATTTCGGGTCAGTGGGTGGCGATCCAGTCGTCGACGAGGTCGCCGAGGATGGGGAGGGTGACGGCGCCGTGGGCCAGGACGGCGTCGTGGAAGCTCGCGATGGCGAAGCGGTCGCCCAGCCGTTCCTGGGCCAGGGCCCGGAGGCGGAAGATCTCGCGCTGGCCGGTCTTGTAGGCCAGGGCCTGGCCGGGCATGCCGATGTAGCGGTCGATCTCGACGGTGACCTCGGCCTCGTCGAGGGGGGTGTGCTCGAGGAGGAACTCGATGGCCTGGCGGCGGGTCCAGCCCAGGGCGTGCAGGCCGGTGTCGACCACCAGGCGGCCCGCCCGCCAGGCGTCGGCGGTGAGCATGCCGATGCGGTCGAGGTCGCCGCCGTAGAGGCCCATCTCGTCGGCCAGGCGCTCGGTGTAGAGGGCCCAGCCCTCGACGTAGGCGGTGTTGCCGAACCCGAAGCGCTGGAAGGCGGGCAGGTCGGTGAGCTCGGCGGCGATGGCCAGCTGGAGGTGGTGGCCGGGGATGGCCTCGTGGTAGCCGATGCTCTCGGCCTCGGTCCGGCTCTTGGCCGTCGGATTGTGGGTGTTGACGTAGTAGGTGCCGGGCCGGGAGCCGTCGCCCGACGGCGGGAAGTAGTAGGCGGCGGGGGCGTCGGCCGCCAGGTACTCGGGCACCGGCTCGATGGCGCAGTCGGCCACCGGGAGGCGGCCGAACCAGTCGCCCATGGCGGCCTTGGCCCGGGCCAGGGCCGCCGAGGCGTCGGCCATGATCTCGTCGCCGGTCGTGTAGCGCAGGGCCGGGTCGGTACGCAGTCGCTCGAAGATGGCGCCCACGTCGGCGAGGCCGAAGGCCCGCTGCCCGATCTCGGCGTACTCGGCCGGCAGGCGCTCGGTGATCTCCTCGAGGCCGATCTCGTGCAGCTCCTGCGGCGTCAGGTCGGTGGTGGTGTGGAGCCGGACCAGGGCGGCATAGACCTCCTCGCCGTCGGCCAGGTGGACCAGGCCGGGGTGGTCGTCGTCGCGGGCGGCGGGGCCCAGCTCGTCGGCCAGCAGGGCGCGGTAGCGGCCGAAGGCGGGCCGGATGACCTCCTCGGTGACCGCCCGCAGATCGTCGCGCCAGGCGGCCTCGTCCCACCCCTCGGGGTCCTGGGGCGGGGGCAGGTGGACGAAGGGGTCGGTGTCGAGCGGGGAGGCGAGGTAGCCGTCGACCTGGTTGAGGGAACGCTCGACGCAGATGGCGGCCGGGGTGCGGCCCCGGGCCAGGCCCGCCCGGAGGCGTTCGCCGGCCTGGTCGAGGAAGCGCCCGGCCTGGCGGTAGCGCTCGACCAGGCGACGGGCCGAGTCGGCGTCGGCGGCCTGGGTCTGCGGCGCGATCTGGAGCAGGTCGGCGTGGGCGCCGGTGTTCTGGTCCGAGGCCAGCTCGGCCAGGCGCAGGCGGGCCCGGGTGGCCACGGTGTCGACCTCGGCGAGCAGCAGGCCGCGGGTGACCCGGCCGCTGGGGCCGAGGGCGGCGGGGTCGAGGGTCTCGGCCTGGTCGGCCAGGACCCGGACCCGGCCCAGGTGGGCGTCCTCGGCCGCCTCCGACAGATCGTCCATGCGGTCGTCGTAGCGATGGTCGCCGACGAAGGTGGCATACACCGGCGAGGCCGCCATCTGGGCCTCCCAGTACTCGTCGGCGATGGTGCGGAGACGGTCCTCGCTCATGCCCCGTGTTCTAGCCCGGCCCCGTACCATCGGGGCCGTGCAGTTCCCCGAGCGCCGGATGCGCCGGCTGCGACGGACGCCGGCGCTGCGGCGGCTGGTGGCCGAGACCCGCCTGTCGGTCGACGACCTGATCGCCCCGCTGTTCGTGCGGGAGGACATCGACGAGCCCCGCCCCATCCCGTCGCTGCCGGGGGTCGTGCAGCACACCCGGGCCAGCCTGCGCCAGGAGGTGGCCGAGCTGGTCGACCTCGGCGTGCCGGCGGTGATGCTCTTCGGGGTGCCGGCGACCAAGGACGCCGAGGGGAGCGGGGCCTGGGACCCCGACGGCATCGTGCAGGTGGCCCTGCGGGACCTGCGTGACGACCACGGCGACGCCGTGGTGCTCGTCCCCGACCTCTGCCTCGACGAGTACACGGACCACGGCCACTGCGGGGTGCTGACCGCCGACGGCGAGGTCGACAACGACGCCACCGTCGAGCGCTACGCCCAGGCGGCGGTGGCCCAGGCCGACGCCGGCGCCGACATCGTCGCCCCCTCCGGGATGATGGACGGTCAGGTGGCGGCCATCCGGGCCGGCCTCGACGACACCGGCCACGAGGACGTCGCCGTCCTGGCCTACGCCGCCAAGTACGCCTCGGCCCTCTACGGGCCCTTCCGCGACGCCGTCGACGTCGAGATCGTCGGCGGGGGCGATCGCCAGGGCTACCAGCAGGACCCCCGCAACGCCCGCGAGGCGATGGAGGAGATCCGCCTCGACCTCGAGGAGGGGGCCGACCTGGTCATGGTCAAGCCCGCCCTGGCCTACCTCGACGTCATCGCCCGGGCCCGCGACACCGTCGCCGTGCCCCTCGCCGCTTACCACGTGTCCGGGGAGTACGCCATGGTCAAGGCCGCCGCCGAGCGGGGCTGGCTGGACGGCGACGCCGTCCTGGCCGAGCACGTCACGGCCATCAAGCGGGCCGGGGCCGACCTGGTCCTGACCTACGCCGCCCGCGAGCTGGCGGCGCGGCTGTGAGCGCGGACACCACCAATGCCGGGCTCTTCGCCCGGGCCAACCGGGTCATCCCCGGCGGCGTCGACTCGCCGGTGCGGGCCTTCGGCTCGGTGGGGGGCGACCCCTACTTCGTGGCCCGGGCCGAGGGGGCCCACGTCTGGGACGCCGAGGGTCGTCGGTACACCGACTTCGTCCAGTCCTACGGCGCGGTGATCCTGGGTCACGCCCATCCTGCGGTGGTCGAGGCCGTGCGGGACGCCGCCGGGCGGGGGACCTCCTACGGCGCCCCCACCGAGGGCGAGGTCCGTCTGGCCGAGGCCATCGTCGAGCGGGTCCCATCGGTCGACAAGGTGCGGCTGGTCAACAGCGGCACCGAGGCGACCATGACCGCCATCCGGGTCGCCCGGGGCTTCACCGGTCGTGACCGGGTCGTGAAGTTCGCCGGCAACTACCACGGTCACGGCGACGCCCTCCTGGCCGGCTCCGGGTCGGGCGTCGCCACGCTGGGTCTGCCCGGCTCGGCCGGGGTGCCGGCCTCGGCGGTGGCCGAGACCCTGGTGGTGCCCTACAACGTCGTGCCCACCCTCGACCGCGACGTGGCCTGCGTGATCGTCGAGCCGGTCGCCGCCAACATGGGCCTGGTCCCGCCCGCCGACGGCTTCCTCGAGGGGCTGCGGACCGCCTGCGACGAGGTCGGTGCGCTCCTGGTGTTCGACGAGGTCATCTCCGGGTTCCGCCTCGGCCCCGCCGGGGCCCAGGGCCGCTACGGCGTCATCCCCGACCTCTCCTGTTTCGGCAAGGTGATCGGCGGGGGCCTCCCGCTGGCCGCCCTGGGCGGCCGGGCCGACGTGATGTCGGTGCTGGCGCCGGAGGGGCCCGTGTACCAGGCGGGCACGCTGTCGGGGAACCCGCTCGCCACCGCCGCGGGACTGGCGGTGCTCGACCTGCTCGACGAGGGCGCCTACCGGATGCTCGAGGGGCGGGCCGAGATGCTCGGCGGCTGGCTGCGCGACGTCATCGCCGAGGCGGGCCTGCCCGTGCAGGTCCCGGTGCTGGGATCCCTGCTCGGCCTCTACTTCGGCGCCGAGGCGCCCACCGACTACGAGGGGGCCACCGGCACCGACGAGGCCCTCTACGCCGCCTTCTTCCACGCCCTCCTCGACCGCGGGGTGGCCATCGCCCCCGGCGCCTACGAGGTGCTGTTCCCCGGCCTGGCCCACACCAAGGACGAGCTGGAGCGGGTCACCGACCTGGCCTCGGC
Source organism: uncultured Iamiaceae bacterium (assembly GCA_964438115.1). GTDB lineage: Bacteria > Actinomycetota > Acidimicrobiia > Acidimicrobiales > DATDAH01 > DATDAH01. The sequence continues at coordinate 6,521 of CAYTJS010000115.1, read as the reverse complement.
CGCCGCCCGCGAGGTGGCCGCCACCCACGACGGCTGACCCCGCCCCCGCTCCCCATCACCTGCTTCTGGCGTGAGTTGGTCCGCCAGGGGGTGACCAACTCCCGCAATTTCGGGGTGGGGGGCGGTCACACTGTCGGGATGGGAGGGGTGAGTCGGCGTCGGGTGCTGCAGGGCGGGCTGGTCGGCGGCGCGGCCCTGGCCCTGGGGGCGTGCGGCACCGGTGGGGGCGGGGGCGGACCGACGGTGCCCGAGCCGGTCGGCGTCGTCCGCACCGCCTGGCGGGCCGACCCCTGGACCCGGGGCGCCTACAGCTACCTGCCGGTGGGGGCCGAGCCCGCCGACCGGGTCCGGTTGCGGACGCCCCTCGTCGACCGGGTCTTCTTCGCCGGCGAGCACACCTCGTCGGAGGCGCCCTCGACGGTCCACGGGGCCGCCGGCTCGGGCGAGCGGGCCGCCCTCGAGGTGGCGGCGGTGGCCGGGCCGGGCGAGCAGGTGGTGGTGGTCGGCGCCGGCTTGGCGGGCCTGACGGCGGCCCGGCGACTGGCCGACGCCGGTCACCGGGTGGTGGTCCTCGAGGCCCGCGACCGCATCGGCGGCCGCCTGGACACGGTGCAGCCCGACGGCTGGCCCGTGCCCGTCGAGCGGGGGGCCAGCTGGGTCCACGACGTCGACGCCTCCGACCTCGACGAGCGGCTGGCCGCCCAGGGCACGGCGACGGTGCCGTTCCCGTACTCCTGGGCCGTGCTCGGCACCGACGGCGAGCGGGTGGCCGACGCCGAGGCCTACGCCGAACCGGCGGCGGCGGCGGTGGCCCGGGCGGTGCGGTGGGCGAACCGGCAGGACGGGGACCGGTCGGTGGCCGAGGCCCTGACCGCGAGCGGCGCCCGGGCCACCGTCGATCCCGACCAGCTCCTCCACTACACCGAGACCGAGGTGACCTCCGAGTACGGGGCCGGCACCGACCAGCTCTCGGCGTGGTGGGGCTTCGAGGAGGGCACCGAGGGCGACGACCTGCTGGTCGTCGGGGGCTACGCCTCGCTGGCCCGGGAGCGGGCCGAGGGCCTGGAGGTCCGCCTCGGCCAACCGGTCGAGACCGTCACCTGGGACCCGGCGGGGGTGGCGGTGGCGGGCCCGGGGCTCGAGCTGGTGGCCGACCGGGTGGTCGTCGCCGTGCCCCTGGGGGTCCTCCAGGCCGGTACCCCCGCCTTCGACCCGGGCCTGCCTCCCGGGCACCGGGAGGCCCTGGCCGCCCTGGGCATGGGGCTGCTCGACAAGCTCTGGCTCCGCTTCGACGAGCCGTTCTGGTCGACCGGGGCCGAGCTGTGGACCCGGGTGCGGTCGGACCGCCCCCGCTTCGAGTGGATCAACGCCCTGCCGGCGACCGGGGAGCCGATCCTGCTGGGCCTGCTCGGCGGGCGCCGGGCCGAGGCCTGGACCGACCGCCCCGACGACGAGCTGGTCGCCGCCGCCGTCGCCGACCTGCAGGGGTACGCGGACGCCGGTTGGTGAGGCGGGGTAGACAGGGACGGTGAGCACGCCCGTCCGCAACGACGCCCTCGTCCTGTTCGGGGCCACCGGCGACCTGGCTGCCAAGCGGCTGTTCCCCGCCGTCTACGAGATGGAGAAGGCGGGGACCCTCGGTGACCTGCCCGTCATCGGCGTGGCCTCCCGGGACTGGCCCCCGGCGCAGCTGCGGACCTACGCCCACGACGCCGTCACCGCCAAGGGCGAGGTGGACCCGGCGGTCTGGGCCCGCCTGGCCCCCCGCCTCGACTACGTGAGCGGTGACTACCGCCAGGACGACACCTACACCCGCCTGGCCCACGCCCTGGAGGGCTGTCGGCGACCGCTCTTCTACCTGGCCATCCCCCCGGCCCTCTTCGACGACGTGGTCCGGGGCCTCGAGGGCGTGGGCCTGGCCGACGGGGCCCGGGTCGTGATCGAGAAGCCCTTCGGCCGGGACCAGGCGTCGGCCGCCGAGCTCAACGTGGTGCTCCATCGGGCCTTCGGCGAGGAGGACATCTTCCGCATCGACCACTACCTGGGCAAGGAGTCGGTCGAGAGCCTGCTCGTGTTCCGCTTCGCCAACTCCCTCCTGGAGCCGGTGTGGAACCGCAACTTCGTCTCCAGCGTCCAGATCACCATGGCCGAGGACTTCGGCGTGGGCGGGCGCGGCGCCTTCTACGACAGCGCCGGGGCCGTGCGTGACGTCATCCAGAACCATCTGCTGCAGATCGTGGCCCTGCTGGCCATGGAGCCCCCGGCCGGGTCCGGCGCCGATGCCCTGCGGGACGAGAAGGTGAAGGTGTTCCGCCAGATCGCCACCCTCGACCCCGGGCGTCTGGTCCGGGGTCAGTACCGGGGCTACGTCGACGAGGCCGGGGTGGCCCCCGGCTCCGACGCCGAGACCTTCGCCGCGCTGCGCTTCGAGATCGACTCGTGGCGCTGGTCGGGGGTGCCGTGGCTGATCCGGGCGGGCAAGTCGCTGCCGGTGTCGGCCACCGAGGCGGTCATCACCTTCCACGAGCCGCCCCGCCTGCTCTTCGTCGACGACGCCTGCCCCGAGCCCAGCCCCAACCGGGTGCGCTTCCGCATCAGCCCCACCGACGGGGTGGTGCTCCACCTCTTCTCGAAGGAGCCCGGCGACCGGATGGTCAGCGAGCCGGTGGACCTGGCCGTCGAGTACGAGCAGGTCTTCGGTCGCCGCCAGGACGCCTACCAGCGGCTGCTGGAGGACGCCCTGGAGGGCGACGCCCGCCGCTTCGGCCGGGCCGACGGCATCGCCGAGCAGTGGCGCATCGTCGGTCGCCTGCTGGGCGACGAGGTGGCCGACGTCGAGCTCTACGACCCCGGCACCTGGGGCCCGGCCGCCGCCGCCGACCTGGCCGCCCCCTACGGCGGCTGGGCCGACCCCCTGTAGACCCCGGCGGCCGCCGACCGGCTCAGACGGCGGCGACCAGCTCCTCGGCAACACAGCCGGCCAGGGCACCCAGCACGGCCCGCAGGGCGTCGTCGAGATCGGCCTCGGGTCCACCCGCGTGGAGGACCGAGACCTCGAGGGCCTCGTCGTGGTGGAGGCGGAGCAGGTCGACGACGGGGTCCTCCTCGTCGGCCAGCAGGTCCCGGCACGCGGCGGGAGCCAGGAGCGTGGCGGCGGCCACGCGCTCCTCGCCGCCGCAGCGGAACAGGACGATGCCGCCGGGCAGCACCCGGGCGGCGCCACCGTCGCCGGCGAGCAGCAACGGCGGTCGCCCCGGCGGGAGGTGGCGCAGGGCGACGGCCCGCCCCTCCCGGCGGTGCCGGTGGGCCTCGGCCACCGCCGCCCGGAAGCCGCACGGCCCCAGCTCCCCCGGCCCGGGACCGGCGCGCACCGTGAAGCCGTCGCCCTCGGGCCCCACCCGGAGACGCAGACCGGGCACCGCGTGCACCAGGGCGGCGGCCAGCCGCAGGTCGTCCATGGTCCGGTCGTCGATCACCGGGCGTCCCCGTCCAGCCGGGTGAGGCACCACGCCGTCGACGGACACGACCGGCAGCACCACGGCCGGTCGGGGTCGACCACCCCGGGACCTCCGAACGCCGAGTGCGTGTCCAGCACCCCGCAGACGGCACAACGTCGGACGTACAGCGCCTGGCCCATGACTGTTAGGTATACCTAACAGTCGGGACCGGAGCAAGGCGAGACGCCAGAAACGCTATAGACGATCCGATATGCCTCGGGTAGCCTCTCGGCATGGACGCCGCCCATGTGCTGCGCACGGCCCGCCGACGACAGGGGCTGAGCCAGGCCGAGGTGGCGCGACGGGCGGGCACGAGCCAGCCGGTCGTGTCGGCCTACGAGCACGGCCGCCGGGACCCCTCGCTGCGGACCCTGGCCCGCCTCGTGGCGGCCACGGGCGAGCGCCTGGCGGTGGGGCTGGCGTCGGCGGTGCCCGAGCTGCCGCCGCCGGTCGACCACCGGGAGCACGCCGCCCGACTGGTCGACGTCCTCCTGCTGGCCGACGCCATCCCGCACCGGGAGCGCCCCGCCGGCCCGATGCCCCGGCTCGTCTCGCGGCGGTGAGCGGCCCGACCCTGCCCGAGCGGGTGGTGGCGGTGGACCGGGCCCTGGCCCCGGTGCCGCACGCCTTCGGCGGCGCCCTGGCCCTGGCCTACTGGGCCGAGCCCCGGGCCACCATCGACATCGACGTCAACGTCTTCGTGGGGTCCGACCGGGTCGACGCCGTCCTGACGCCCCTGGCCGACCTGGGCGTCGACGTCGCCGGCGCCGCCGCGGCCGTGGTCGCAGACGGCCAGGCCCGGGTGCGCTGGGACCGGACCCCCATCGACCTGTTCTTCGCCTACGACCCCTTCCACGACGCGGCCGCGACCGCCGCCGTCGAGGTCCCCTTCGCCGACACCACCATCCGCGTCCTCGACGCCGACCACCTCACCGTCTGCAAGGTGGTCTTCGACCGCCCCAAGGACTGGGTCGACATCGAGGCCATGCTCACCCTCGGCACCCCCGTCGACGTCGCCGTCGTCCTCCGCTGGGTCGCCCGCATCACCGGCGACACCGACCCCCGCTACACCCGCGCCGCCGCCCTGCTCACGAATCGATAGCTGCTCACACGCCAAGGACGCACCGAAGACCGGTGACCCTCAGACACGCTGCGGAGGCGCCAGCCGGAGCAGCTCGGGGGACTGGCGCGATAGCCGCCGTAGGCGGCAGTCGCCGCAAGGGCGGCGACGAGCTACGCGGCGCGGTCGGGGACCAGGCGGGCGATGGCGGCGACGGACTTGTAGGCGGCCTCGGCCGGGCCGATCTCGTCCTCGCGGAGGAGGTTGGCCATGATCCGCAGCACCCACTCCATCAGCGACTGGCTGTGCATGCCCACCCGGGTGAGCTCACGCATGAGGGCGGGGCGCCCGATGATCCTGGCGAAGTTGCGGGCCACCTTGAAGTACAGGCCGTACTCGTCGTCGAGCAGGGTGGGGTAGGCCAGCAGGGGCCGGGCGTCGCCGACGGTGAGGGCCTCGTCGAGGAGCCCGGCGGCCATGCGCCCCGTCTCGTAGGCGTAGTCGATGCCCTCGCCGTTGAACGGGTTGACGGACCCGGCGGCGTCGCCGACCACGATCCAGGTGGGACCGACCTTGGGCGACACCGACCCGGCCATGGGCAGGCGCCCGCCGGTGGCCTCGCCCACCTTGGTGTCGGGCCCGATCTCCCAGTAGTCGGGTGCGGTGAGGGCGAACTCGTCGAGCAGGTGGCTGGTGTTGATCGACCGGTAGTCCCGGAACGTCGACAGCAGCCCGACGCCGACGTTGATGGTGCCGTCGCCCACGGGGAAGATCCAGCCGTAGCCGGGCAGCGAGTTGCCGTTGCGGTCGACCATGTCGAGGGCCGACTCGATCCACGGGTCGTCGTGCATCGGGCTCTCGTAGTACCCGCGGAGGGCCATGCCCTGGGGGTAGGAGCGGTTGCGGCTGGTGCCCAGGGCCCGCCCGAAGCGGGAGTTGGCGCCGTCGGCCACCACCACGTAGCGGGCGGTCAGCTCCTCGTCCTCGCCGGTCTCGTGGTCGTGGACGATCGCCCCCCGGACCAGGCCGTCGACGAGCAGGGGGGCCTTGGCCTCGGTGCGGGTGCGCAGCCGGGCCCCGGCGGCGACGGCATGCTCGGCCACCATCTGGTCGAGGTCGCGGCGGCGGACGACGAAACCGTGGCTGGGGAACACCGGGTGCTCGGGCCAGTTCATCTCGAGGGTGATGCCGTGGGCGCAGGCCCGCAGACCCTCGTAGCGGTGGTACTGCTCGAGGCGGTCGGCCAGCCCCATCTCGGTGAGCTGGTGCACGGCCCGGGGGGTCAGCCCGTCGCCGCAGGTCTTCTCGCGCGGGAACCCCTTGCGCTCGAGCACGAGCACGTCGTGGCCCGCCCGTGCCAGCCAGTACGCGGTGGCCGCCCCCGCCGGCCCCCCGCCGACGACCAGGACGTCAGCGTCGTGGGGCATCCTGCTACCCCGCCGGGGCGGGGACGAACGTACCCGTGGCGATGTCGTAGACGACGAGGAGGTTGCCCTCGGCGTCCACCAGCTCCTCGGCGACGGGGTCGGCCCCGCCGAACTCGGTGCGCTCGTAGATGATCACCGAGGTGAGCTCCTCGGGGGTGAGGGTCTCGCCGAAGGCGGGCATGCCGCCCTGCACCGGCTTGTCGGTGTCGCCGTAGGTGGCGCCCACCTCCTGCTGCCAGCCGGTCGAGCCCAAGGCGACCCAGTGGGCGTGGTCGACGGGGTCGGCGAAGGTCTCGGTCACGCCGTCGAAGGCGGGGCCCACCCCACCGCCACCGCCGGCACCGTGGCAGGCGGCGCACTGGGCGTAGACCTCTTCACCCACGACGAGGGCGCCGGCGGCCTCCTCGGTGGGGGGCTCGAGGGAGCCGACGTAGGCGTAGCCCCAGACGGGGATGGCGAGCAGGGCGGGCACGGCCCACACCGGCACCCGCTTACGCCGGAGGGCGGCCTCGACGTTGGGGGGCGTGGGGGCGGGCG
>CAYTJS010000114.1:7432-10664 GCA_964438115.1 uncultured Iamiaceae bacterium | reverse complement strand
AGGTCGATGTGGAAGAGCTTGTCCTGCCACAGGGCCTGGGCCACGGCGTGGTGGAAGCTGAGGCCGCTCATCGTCTCGTGGGCGAACTCGGGGTTGAGCCCGACCATGTCGGGCCACTCGAGCGTCCCGATGAAGGCGAGGGCGTGACCGACCGTGGGCAGGAGGAGGTCGCCCCGGGGCTCGTTGGGCTTGGGCTCCAGGGCGATACGCAGGCCGAGGCCCCGGTCCCGGATGTGCTCGCAGCAGAGGTCGACGGCCTCCTTGTAGCGGTCCAGGGCCGGCCCGACGTCCTTGGCGGCGTCGGCCTCCACCCCCTCGCGGCCACCCCACATCACGTACACCTCGGCGCCCAGCGACGCCCCCAGCTCCATCGCCTCACACGTCTTGCGCACGGCGAAGCGGCGCACGTCGGGATCGTTGGCCGTGAAGGCCCCTTCCTTGAAGACCGGACGGGAGAACAGGTTGGTGGTCGCCATCGGCACCTTCATGCCGGTCTCGTCCAGGGCCCGGCGGAAGCGCTTCAGCACCGCCTCCTTCTCGGCCGTCGACGAGCCGTAGGGCACCAGGTCGTCGTCGTGGAAGTTCACGCCGTAGGCCCCCAGCTCGGCCAGGCGGTGGACGCTCGTGACCGGGTCGAGCGGCGCCCGGGTCTCGTGGCCGAAGGGGTCCCGGCCGGGGTTGCCCACCGTCCACAGGCCGAAGGTGAACCGGTGCTCCGGGCGGGGCTCGAAGGGGTCGCTCATGGCCCGAGCCTAGATTCGGCCGGGATGACGGACCCGGGGACGGTCACGCCGGAGGAGGCCCGGACCCGGCTGGCCGCCCTCGGCGACCACGTGCGCGACCTCGTGGTCGGGGCTCGGGGCACCGACCTGGCCGCCGTGGCCGGTCGGAACCGGGCCGACGTCCACTACGCCGTCGACCGCCTGGCCGACGACGGGCTCCTCGCCTGGTTCGAGGCCCACTGGCCCGGCGTCGAGGTGGTGAGCGAGGGACTCGACGAGCCGGTGGTGGTGGGCGCCGACCCCGAGTGGACGGTGGTCGTCGACACCGTCGACGGCACCCGGGGCCTGATGCACGACAAGCGCCCGGCCTGGTCGCTGGGCGCCGCCGCCCCGCACGGGGGGACGCTGGCCGACATCGTGGTCGCCGTCATGACCGAGCTGCCCACCAGCAAGGTGGGCGTGGCCGACCAGCTCGGCGCCGTGCGTGGCGCGGGCGTGCGGGCCGAGCGCATCGCCCTCGAGGACGGCAGCCGCCGGCCGCTGGCCGTCCGTCCCTCCGGGGCGACCGACCTCGAGCACGGCTTCGGCGGCCTGGTGAAGTTCTTCCCGGCGGGCAAGGCGACCCTCGGAGCGCTCGAGGCCGAGCTCTTCGACCGACTCGGGGCCCGCGAGGTCTTCGACGACCAGTACCTCTGCTCCGGTGGCCAGCTCCACGAGCTGACCACGGGCCGGGACCGCTTCATCGCCGACCTGCGGCCCCTGGTCGTGCCCACGGCCATGGCCGCCCACCCCTACGACCTCTGCACCGCCCTGGTCCTCGAAGAGGCCGGCGGTGTGGTCACCGATCCCTGGGGTGCTCACCTCGACGCCCCGCTCGACACCACCACCGGGGTGGCCTGGGTGGGCTACGCCAACCCGGCCCTGGCGGCATGGATCGGCCCGGTCCTGGCCGAGCTCCTCACGGAGCAGGGCTTCACACCACCGTCGACCAGGTGAGGGTGAGTCGGAGCGTCTGCGCCTGGCCCGGGGCCAGGACGGGTGGGTCCTGGTTGAAGGCGTCGGGCGGTGCCGACTGGGGCTCGACGCACACCATCCCGAGGTCCTCGTCGTAGACGACCCAGGTCGGGGCCTCGGCGGCGAGGGTGAGGTCGAGGGCCCCCGGCCACGACACGCGGGGCGGTTCGGTGACCCCGGTGAAGGCGTCGTCCCAGGGCCCCGTGGGCACCGGCACCAGGTCACCGGTCGGGATGCCCGCCGCGTCCCGGACCCACATCGCCGTCGCCCCGATGGTCGCCCGGGCCGGCTCGCCCCGGTCCAACCGGCGCCGGAGGCACGGGTGCCAGCCGATCACCGCCGGCATGGGACCGGCCCGGCGACCACGGTCAGGTCGAGGTGGAGGGCCCGGCCCTCGAGCGAGACGACGACCTCGGCGTGACCGCCGAACGGCCAGTCCTCGTCCAGGTCGATACGGAGGCGGCCGGGGCCCGTGAGGGTCCACGGCCGGCGGTAGCCGGTGCCGTGGATGGCGTGGGGCGGGGCGTCGAGCGGGAGGCGGCGCTCGGCGCTCGCGAAGGTGAAGCAGCCCTCGCGCACCCGTCCCGCCCAGGGCACCATCGGGTAGCAGCCCCACCGCATCGGGTCGCCGCCCGCCTCGTCGGCCCCCACCAGCAACTCGAGGCCGTCGACGCACAGCGACGCACCAGTCTCCCGGACCGGCCGCTCCGATCCCCGCCTCTTCCCTTGTGGTCACTTCTTTCTTAGAATGTGACCACATGGCCGAGATCGGGGTCCGCGAGCTGAAGGCCGGGCTGTCCGACTGTGTCCGTCGGGCGCGACTGGGCGAGGTCATCACCATCACCGACCGCGGCCGTCCGGTCGCCGTCCTCGCCCCCCTGCCGGGTCGGGGCCACCTCGACGAGGGCATCGAGGAGGGCTGGGTCGTGGCGCCCGTCCGCGCCGGGCTGGGGCCGGTCCGACGGGCAGCCGCCCGGCGCCGGGTGGCCGACGTCCTCGACGAGGACCGCGAGGGGTGAGCCTCTACGTCGACAGCAGCGCCCTGCTCAAGCGTTACGTCGACGAGCCCGACAGCGACCGAGCCGATGAGTTGCTCGCCACCGACGAGGTGCTCGTCACCGCCAGGCTGACCGAGGTCGAGGTGCGGCGAAACCTCGCCCGCCTGCTCGACGATCCGGACCGGGCCGTGGCGCGGGCCGCGTTCTCGGCGGACCTCGAGGCCTTCGCCGTCGTGGAGGTGGATGCCACGACCTGCGAGCTCGCCGCCACCATCGCCGAGCAGTCGGGCGTGCGCTCGCTCGACGCCGTGCACCTGGCCGCCGCCCGGCGGGTCGGCAGCACCGCCATCACCTTCCTCACCTTCGACCTCCGCCAGGCCCAGGCCGCCCGCACCCTGGGCTTCCCCGTCGTCGGCGCCTGAACACCCAGGAGGGGCGTCCCCGCTCCCGCCCCCGGCCGGGCCTTCAGCCGGCCGGGTCGGGGGTGATGAGGTCGAT
>CAYTJS010000114.1:5928-7332 GCA_964438115.1 uncultured Iamiaceae bacterium | reverse complement strand
ACGTCGGTGCCGCCGGCGATCAGGTACTTGGCGGCGCAGTAGCCCAGGTCGCGGGTGTACTCCATGTCGACCGGGATGGGGTCGGCGCAGCGCAGCTCGTAGCCCACGTCCTTGGCCACGATCGTGGTCTTGAGGCCCAGCTCGGTCAGCCGGGCGCCCACCCGCTCCTTCAGGATCGCGCCGATGTCGATCTCGGCGATGCGCACGTGGCCGTGCTCATCGCGCTCGACGTCCTCCAGTTCGGCCAGGTCGTCGGGGTCGATGCCGAGCACGACCCCCTCGGCGATGACGGCCACCCCGTCCCGCCGGCCCACGCTGCGGCGCTTGATGACCGACCCGACCAGCGTGTCCACGATCTCGTCGAGGCCGATGCGCTCACCGAACTCCTCGGGGATGAGGGTGATGGTGGCCCCGGCGGCCTTGCCCATGCCCAGGGCGAGGTGGCCGGCCTTGCGGCCCATGGCGATCACGAAGTACCAGCGGCCGGTCGTCTTGGCGTCGACCATCAGGTTGGTGACGACCTGGACCCCGACGTGGCGGGCGGTCTGGAAGCCGAAGGTGTCGACCCACGGCGGCAGGTCGAGGTCGTTGTCGATCGTCTTGGGGGCGTGGACGACCCGGAGCCGGCCCGCCGCCATCTCCGACAGGCGCATGGCCGAGTAGGCGGTGTCGTCGCCGCCGATGGTGATGAGCTGGTCGACGCCGAGCCGCTCGAGGGTGTCGAGGCAGGTGGCGAGCAGGGCCGGGTCCTTGGTCGGGTTGGCCCGGGAGGTGCCCAGGATCGAGCCGCCCCGGAAGTGGATGCGGCTCACGTCCTGCGACGTGAGCGGCACCACGTGGTCGACGTCACCGGCCATGAGCCATTCGAAGCCGTCGCGGACACCGAGGACCTCGACGCCGGCCAGCTCGGCCCGGATGGTCGCCGCGCCGATGACGCTGTTGATCCCGGGCGCCGGGCCGCCGCCGACGAGGATGGCGAGCTTTCCTGATGGGGCCATGGCGTGCTCCTCGATCGTGTGCCCTCCCAGCATGCCCCAGGGCGCGGTCGTAGGGTCAGGGTCATGCGGACCTCGGTGATGACCCCGGTGCTGGTGGCCTTGACCCTGACCCTGGTGGCCGCGGGCTGCGGCGACGACGACACCGTGACGACCGACACCACGGCGCCCACCACGACGGCGGTCGAGACCACCACGACGGTGGCGCCCCCGACCACTACGACGCCTCCCACCACCGTCGCCCCGGAGCCCACCGACCCCGGCGACGACGCCCTGCCCACCGACCCGGCCGACTACGCCCAGGCCTTCGTCGGGGTGTGGGAGGCCGGCGACCGCGACTCGGCCCTGGTCTTCGGCACCGAGGCGGCCGTCGACACGATCTTCGCCTACGAGAGCGGCGGCCCCGGGA
>CAYTJS010000114.1:0-5828 GCA_964438115.1 uncultured Iamiaceae bacterium | reverse complement strand
TCCTTCGACCACGACCACGTGCTGACCGACCTCGTCGAGCGCTACGAGGAGGTCCTCGACGCCGTCGAGGCCACCGACGGCTGGGCGACGTCGGTGCGGGCGTCGAAGCCACCATTCACGATCATGGGCAGCCTCGGGGGGGTCGAGGCCGGCCTCCGTCAACTCCGGCGCACGCGACCGCTCGAGACCGAGGAGGTCGAGGTCGGTGACGGCCTCATCGTCGTGGCGCCGACCGAGGCCGAGACCCTGCGGGTCAAGGCCTATCTCGTCGTGGCGCGCAACGTGGTCCGGGACTTCCTCGATGTGGTCGCCCTGACCGACCACCTCGGTATGGACGCCGCCGTCGCCGTGCTGGCGGACATCGACGCCTACTACGTCGACCGATCGGGCGAGACCGGCTCGGTGCTGACCGGCCTCGTCGTCGCCCTCGCCGAGCCACACCCTCGTGACACCGACGTCATCGGGGAACTGCCCCGCTACAAGGGCCTCGATCCCCGCTGGCACCGGTGGGACGACGTCGTGGCGGCGGCCCAGGACCTGGCCCTCCGCCTGAGCGGGGCCGTCTGATGCCGCTCCAGTTCCGCAACGTCGACGCTGCGCCCTCCGACGACGTGCGGACCTGGCCCTACGAGGCCCTCGTGACGGCCGTCGACCGAGGACTGGTGGCCGACTGGCAGCCGCTCTTCGCCGAGATCCGCCGGTCGCCGTGGGGTCCGGTCACCCGGAGGATCGAGCACTACCTCGCCTACCGGGAGCCCGACGGGGTCGGCACGCTGTTCGCGCTGGCCATCGAACGGGCGAGGGCCGACCGCGAGGAGCACGAGAAGGCCGAGGTCGCGGCCCGCGTCCGGGCCGCCGTGGCGGCGTCGGGGCTCACCAAGACTCAGTTCGCCGCGCTGGTGGGAACCAGCCCCTCCCGCCTCAGCACCTACCTGAACGGGAAGGTGACCCCGTCGGCCGCCCTGCTCGTCCGCATGGAAGCCGTTCCCGTCCAGGAGGCAGCGACGACCGGTCCCGCTCAGGCCCCCTCGTAGAACTGGGCGGCCCAGCGCCGGAACTCGGTCACCGGCTTCTCGCTGGGCGCCAGCGCCGGCGAGGGGACGTACGCCTTGTGCTCCCAGATGGGGACGTCCTGGTCGAACTGCCGGATGACCTCGGCCCCGAAGCCCTGACCGATCTTGACGGCCAGGTCGTCGCCCTCCTCGTGGTACATCGTGAACCGGACCGCCACCTCCTCGGGTCCGACCGGTGTGGTGGCCGAGATCATGGTGACGGTGCTCATGAGGGTGAAGCGCACCATCCCCATCCCGGGGCCGTAGCTGTGCGACTCGACCTGGCCCTCGAAGTCGCCCCGGTCGGTCCGGAAGGCCTGGGCGCTACGGACCGTCCGGAACGGGCCGTCGATGGTGAGCTCGCCCACGTCGGCGATCCGGCTGAGGCCGTGGACCGACTTGAAGTGGGCCATGTCCACCGAGTTCTCGGCCAGCTCCTGCCACACGGTGCCCACCCGGCGGTCCATGCGCATGCACTCGACCGGCTGCTCGGGCAGGACCTCGGGGACCTCCCACTGCGGCCCGACGGTGGGATCGGGGTGGAACCAGGCCAAGAGGTGCCGGTTGCGGACGACGGTCGGATAGGTGCGCAGCCGGGCCTTGCCGTTGGGGCGGTCGGCGTAGGGGATGGCGACGTTGCGGCCATCGGGGGCGAAGGACCACTCGTGGAACGGGCAGACCAGGCACCCGTCCTCCACCCGGCCGCCCCGGCCGAGGTGGGCGCCCAGGTGGGGACAGAAGGCATCGGCGACGTGGTGGCCGTCGTCGTCGCGCCACAGCACCAGCTTCCGGTCGAAGGCCTCGACCGGGGCCACCGGGTCGGGCGGCAGTTCGTCCACGCGACCCAGCGAGAACCAACCGTGGGGCAGGGGGAAGGGGAAGCGGGTGCTCATGGGGGGGTTCGACCTTCGGACTGAACGACGGTTCAGATCATGGTATGCATTGTTCACCCCGTTGGACGGCCGCCGCGGGACCCGACCGGGCGGCGCCGGGCGACCGGACGGGGATCGGGCCGAGCAGTAGCGTCCAGCCGGTCGGGGGACCGGAGCAGGGGGAGACCATGCGACGACTGATGGCAGCCATGGCGCTGACGGCCCTGGTGGCCGCCGGCTGTTCGAGCGACCGGGGCGAGGACGCCTCGGGCGGGACCGACGACGGGGGCGGGACCGACACCACCGCCGTGGCCGCGGCCGGCGACTTCGGCGACCTGGCCGCCGTCTGTGGTCCGAACGAGGGCGGTGGCGGCGCGCCGACCGGCCCCCCGGAGGAGACGCTCGGCGTGACCGAGGACAGCATCACCGTGGGCACGATCAGCGACCCCGGCTTCGAGGGCCGCCCCGGCCTCAATCAGGAGATCTTCGACACGGCCACCGCCTTCGTCGAGTGGTGCAACGCCGCCGGAGGGATCAACGGCCGCCAACTGGAGCTGAACCTCCACGACGCCGCCATCACCAACTACCAGCCCGTGGTCGAACAGGCCTGCGACACCGACTTCGCCATCGTCGGTGACGGCGCCGTCCAGGACAACTTCTGGGAGAGCACCGGCGCCGCCTGCGGCCTGATCGACATCGCCGGGTTCTCCGTCACCCCCGAGAAGGCGGGCGAGGCCGGCCGCGACGCCATCGAGGCCCGCACCGTGCAGCCCCTGCCCAACGCCGGCGACCGCCTGCAGGTCGGGCCGTACCTGCTCGTGGCCGAGGAGCACCCCGACGCCGTGACCCGGGCCGGCATCGTCTACGGCGACCTCGACACCCTCGTGTCCCAGAAGAACAAGACCGTCGACGGCCTCGAGCAGGTGGGCTACGAGTTCGTGCACGAGTCCTCGTACAACATCCTGGGCGAGTCGAACTGGGCCCCGATCGCCCAGAGCCTGGCCGACGACGACGTGCGCTTCCTCCACTTCGTCGGCGAGGGCGAGAACCTGGCCCTGCTGCTGCAGGCCGCCCAGGAGGTGGGGTACGAGCCGGAGGTGGTGGTCCAGACCACCAACTTCTACGACCAGAACTTCGTCGACGCCGCCGGCGGGGCCGCCGAGGGCGTGCTCATCCAGTCGGTGTTCAACCCGCTGGAGGAGGCCGACCGGTACCCGGCCGTCCAGCAGTACCTCGACCTGATCGCCGCCGTCGACGGCAAGGTCGCCCAGCTGGGCATGCAGTCGATGTCGTCGTGGCTGCTCTTCGCCCAGTCGGTCAAGAGCTGTGACCTGGCCGGCGACCTCACCCGCTCGTGCGTGCTGTCCACGGCCGCCGAGACCACCGACTGGACCGGTGGCGGGCTCCACGCCCCCACCGACCCGGGCACCAACGACGCCAGTCCTTGCTACGTGCTGATGCAGATCCAGGGGGACGGCTTCGCCCGCTACGCCCCCGACGAGGGCTTCGACTGCGGCGAGGACAGCGACCAGCCCTACGTGGTCGACGCCGACCCGACCGGGGGCTGATCGCCGCGCCGGTCGGCGGCGACGCGGGCCTCGTGGCTGAGGCGAGCCAGACGGAGGTCACCCACCGGGGTCCCGGTGCCCCGGTTGCAGACCATGGCCACGGCCAGGTCGCGGGTGGGGTCGGCCCAGCCGCCCGAGCCGCCGAACCCGAAGTGGCCGAAGGCCTCACCGATCGAGCCCCGGCTGGTCATGATCCGGTGGTAGCCGAGCCGCCAGCGCATGGGGACGGTCAGGACCAGGTCGAAGGTGTCGTTCTGCACCTCGCCGACCCGGGCCACGGTCTCCTCCGACAGCAGGCGCCGGTCCCCGAGCCGGCCGCCGCCGGCGTAGACGGCGTACATCGCTGCCAGTGACCGGGCACTGAAGAAGCCGTTGGCAGCAGGGATCTCGGCGTCCATGATCTCGGGTCCCCACAGCACGTCCTCCATGCCCCGGGGGACGAGGGCGTTGATCAGCCGGCGCGTGTTCACCGGCGAGCGGACCAGGCTGAGCAACTTGCCGCCCGCCTCCCCGAGCCGCTTCTCCACCCCCCGCAGGGAGGACGGCAGGGCGGCGGGCCGACCGATGGGCTCCAGCGGGGCGACCCGGTGCCGCTGGTCGGGCGGACAGCCGAGGTAGAGGCCGTCGAGCCCCAGCGGGCCCGCCACCTCACGCTCGATGGCCTCGCCCAGGGTCTGCCCACTCACCCGGCGCACGATCTCGCCGACCAGCCAGCCGTAGGTCAGGGCGTGGTAGCCGGCCCGGGTCCCCGGCACGTAGGCGGGGCGCTCCCGGGCCAGGGCGCCGACCATGTGGTCCCAGTCGAGCATGTGGTGGGCGCCCTCGATCACACTGCGCAGCCGGTGGAGCCCGGCCGAATGGCTGAGCACGTGGCGGACGGTCACCGCCTCCTTGCCGTTCTGGGCGAACTCCGGCCAGTAGGTGGCGACCGGAGCGTCGTAGTCGACGAGGCCACGGTCGGCGAACACGTGCAGGGCGAAGGAGGCCACCCCCTTGGTGGTGCTGAAGCACATGGCGAGGGTGTCCTGTTCCCAAGGGGCACCGCCGTCGTCCCGGACCCCGCCCCAGAGGTCGACCACCCGCTCGCCCCGGTGGTGGACGCACACGGCGGCCCCGCCACTCGTGCGCCCCAGTTGCCGCCGGAACTCGTCGGCCAAGGCCATGAAGTCCGGGTGCACGACGCCGTTCACCACCTGCTCGCCCATGCCGTCAGGGTGGTCGATGACGCCGGTGGGCACGAGGGCAAGAAGTCCCCCCGGCTGCACCACGGCCGCCTCGGCGTCGTACGTCCCCTGGAGGCCGGAACGCGACCGCCAGTGGTCGGGAGGGGCCTCAGCGGGGTGGGGGCGCAGCGGCCATCCGCTCGATCAGGAGCCACTCCAGCATCTCGGCGTAGCGGGTGAGGATCCGGGGGCCATAGCCCCCGTCGGTGGCCCAGACCCCGCCGAGCTGGTTCCAGGTCTGGCAGCAGCCGGCGGGCCCGTTGAGGCTCGGGTCGACGCGGGGGCGCTCGTAGACCGGGTCGACCCGGGCGTAGGACTCGAGCAGTTGGATCTGGGCCAGCACGCCCTCCTGGGCCGTGGCGAAGGGGAAGCCCTGGCCACAGGCGTCGCAGTGGCCGATCCCGGCGAAGTTGTTGCGCAGCACGGTGTCCCGGTTGGTGAACCACCCGGTCTCGTGGATGGCCTGGGCGAAGGCCATGTCGCCCCGGATCCCTTCGGCGTCGCCCTCCTCGACGAAGAGACGGGCCAGCTCGGCGGCGGGCACCGAGGCCCGGGACCCCTCGCCCTGCTCGTCGTACCACCGGGCCAACTCGCCGGCGGTGAAGGCGCTCGGGCCCTCGATGGTGAGCTGCCACGTCGACCAGTCCGGGGGCTGGGCCTGCGCGACCAGCGCCGCCTGCACGTCGCGGGTCGCCGCGGTCAGGTCCTGCTGGGCCCGGCGCACCAGGGACCGCTGCTCGTCGGCGGCGGACCGGGCGGCGACCAGCGCCTCGCGGGCGGCGTCGAGCTCCGCCTCCGCGCCGGCCAGCTGGACCTCGGCCTCCGCCACCTGCTGGCGGTGGTGGTGCAACGTGGCCGAGAAGAGCTGCTGCTCCTGGGCCTGGCCGTCGAAATCGCCGCCCAGCACCGGGACCAGGTCGCCACCGGACACGTCGGTGTAGGCGGCCACGGCAGTGGTCGCCAGCTGCTCCTCGGTCCAGCCCAGGTGGCCCTCGGCAGCGTCGCGGACGCGCCGGACCCGGCCCAGCTCCCGCCGAGCCGCCCCCTCGTCGGCGAGGGCGGTGGTGGCCGCCTGCCGGGCCGTGACCAGCGCCGCCCGGGCGTCGACCACGG
>CAYTJS010000113.1:0-10693 GCA_964438115.1 uncultured Iamiaceae bacterium | reverse complement strand
CGCGCCCCAAAAGGAGCTACGCGCTACCCCTTGACAAGCCGTTCCACATCAGTCGAGGATGGCGGCGGCGACGAGCTCCTCGCAGTGCTTGGTGTCCCACCAGTTGAGCTGGCCGACCTTGGCCCGGCGGAAGAAGAGCTGGATGTCGTACTCCAGGGTGAAGCCGACCCCGCCCCAGACCTGCTGGGCCATGGCGGTGATGTCGCGGTAGGTCTGGTCGGCGACCATCTTGGCCATGGGGGCCAGGCCGTCGACGGGCCGGCCGATCGAGCGGGCCCAGGCCGCCTCGTGGACGAGGGTGCGGGCGCCGTCCAGGCGGGTCACGGCGTCGGCCAGGTAGTGGGCGATGGCCTGGAAGGCGCCGATCGGCTTGTCGAACTGGTGCCGGTCCTTGGCGTACTGGTTGGTGATCTCGAGGGCGTACTCCGCCCCGCCCACCGCGGCGGCCGCCTGGAGGATGGCGCCGTCGAGCATGACCCGCTGCCAGGTGGCCCAGCCGGTGCCGGCGTCGCCCACGAGGGTGCCCTCGGCCCCGTCCAGGTCGACCCGGTACTGGCAGTCCGACGCCATGGTGAACTGCTGGGTGAGCGTGACGCCGGGGTCCTCGCGGTCGACGAGGTAGAGCTCGACGTCGGTCTCGCCGTCACCGGTGCGGGCCAGGACCAAGAGCTGGTCGGCCGCCGCGGCGTAGGGCACGTGGCGCTTCACGCCGGTGAGGCGCCCGCCCTCGGCCCGGGTCTGCACGCCCTGGGGCCGGAACGCCCCCTCGGGCTCGACCCAGGCCACGGTGGCGATGCGCTCGCCGGAGGCGATGGCCGCCAGCGCATCGCGGTGGACGTCCTCGGTGCCGCCGTGGGCGAGCACGCCACCGGTCAGCACGGCGCTCACGAAGTGGGGCGTGGGGGCCAGCGACCGGCCCAGCTCCTCGTAGAGCACGACCCCCTCGAGCATCGACTGGCCCGAGCCACCGTGCTCCTCGGGCAGCAGCAGGCCCACGAGGTCGAGGGCCCGGAACTGCTCCCACAGCTCGGGGTCGTAGCCGGTGGGGTCGTCCTCCAGCTCGCGCACCCTGGTCAGCGGGCTGTGCTGGGCCAGCAGGCCCCGCACCATCTCCCGCAGCATGTCCTGCTCGGCGCTGAACTCCAGATCCATCGTCGGTGGTCCTCTTCTCTTTGGAGGAAATGGGGTCCGGGATCCGGACCGCATTTCCTCCAGCTCGGTCCGTCGGGCAGCTCGGTCAGTCGGGCGGGGCGGGGCGCCAGGCGTCGTCGCCGCGGGCCCAGGGGTTGTCGTCGGGGGCGGTGGGTACGGCGATGCGGGCGTGGCCGGAGGTGGCCAGACGCTCGCCCACCGAGAGGGTCAGGTCGACGTCGACCCACCCGCACCCGGTGTCGTCGGTGCCGACGGCGGTCACCGTGCCCCGGAAGGTCATGGTGTCCTCGGGGAACACCGACGACACCATGCGGAACCGCAGCTGGCCGAGGCGACCCCGGGGGCCCGTCCAGTCGGTCAGGAAACGCTCGAACCAGGCCGCCTGGTTGGGGGTGTTGAGGAAGATGTCCTGGGTGCCGTTGCGCTCGGTGGCGAACTTGTAGTCGTGGTGCATCGGGCGCCAGTCGCGGCTGGCCAGGGCGCCGAGCACGACGGTGGTCGGGGTGACGTCGTAGGACAGCTCGGGCAGCTCGTCGCCGACCGTCACCCGGTCGAGGGTCAGGTCACTCATCCGTCCGCCCTCCGGTAGCCGAAGCCGGTGTAGGACTCGGTGCCGACCCAGGTGCCGTCCTGGGTCCGGTACACGACGTCGATCACCCAGAACCGGCCGGTGCCGAGCTTGGTGGTCTTCTCGTCGGAGACCGAGCGCAGCACCTGGTGGGTGGTGATGCGGTCACCGGGCCGGACCGGCTCGCCGAAGGTGATGACATTGTCGCTCATCACCGCCTCGGGCAGGCCCAGCAGCTCCTTCAGGTCGAAGTGGACCTTGAGCGGCACCTGCGGCTCGGCGGCCCCCGGGCGCCAGTGGTGGGGCCGGAACCAGACCGAGAGCATCGACGGCGGGGCGATGGGCCCGCCGGCCAGGTCCTCGGCCACGGTCTCGTCCCAGAACAGGGGGTTGCCGTTCTCGACCGAGGCCAGCGAGGTCCAGACGTAGCCCATCTCGGCGGGGAACCCGCCCTCCTCCTCGTAGCGGGGCACGTCGATCCACGATCGGGCCTCGGCCACGGCGGCGTCGTCGCTCACGCGATCACTCCTTCCTCCAGCAGGGCGGCCACCTCGGCGGCGGTGTAGCCGGCGGCGGTGAGCACCGCCTCGGTGTCGGTGCGGGCCCAGTCGGGCACGGTGGCGGCCTCGCCCTGGTGGGCCTGGCCGGCCAGCACCGGACCGACCTGGCGGAAAGCCCCTTCGGTCGGGTGGGTGGCGTCGACCACGGCCCCCCGGTGGGCGAACTGGGGGTCGGCGGCCACCTCGGCGATGGACTGCACGGGGGCGACACAGGTGTCGGCCGGCCCCAGCTCGGCGACCCACTCGTCCCGGGTGCGGGTGCGGAAGGCGGCGGCGAAGGCGGCCCGGATCTCGTCCTGGCGCTCGTCGTCGGTCTGGTGGGGTATCAGTTCCTCGTGGCCCAGCAGACGGCAGAGGTTGGCCCAGAAGTGGGGCTCGATGGCGCCCACCGACACCCAGCCGCCGTCGCCGCACTCGTAGAGGTCGTAACAGGCGTAGCGCCCGGTGAGCAGGTCGTGGCGGGGCCCCGGCTCCTCGCCGGTGGCCAGGTGCTGTTCGACGTAGAGCGACATGAGGCTGAGCACGCCGTCGGCCACCGAGACGTCGAGGTGGGCGCCCTCGCCGGAGGCCTGGCGGCCGACCAGGGCGGCCAGGATCCCCATGACGGCCTGCATGCCGCCCCCGGCGGAGTCGGCGATGGTGGCGCCGGGCAGGGCGGGCCCGCCCTCGGCGCTGCGGCCCGAGGTGGCGAGGTAGCCGCCCACGGCCAGGTAGTTGAGGTCGTGGCCGGCCCACTGGGACCGGGGTCCGTCCTGGCCGTAGCCCGAGGTCGAGCAGTAGACGATCCCGGGGTTCACCGCCCGTACGGCCTCGTAGCCGATCCCCAGGCGGTCGACCACGCCGGGCCGGAAGCTCTCGATGACCACGTCGGCGTCGGCGGCCAGGCGCAGAAAGGCCGCCTTGCCGGCCTCGGCCTTCAGGTCGAGGCGGATGTGGCGCATCCCGCGGTGGGCGGAGTAGGCGTAGAACACCGGCTCGATCTGGACCTGGCCGGCCCGGGCCGGGGCCCCGATCTTCACCACGTCGGCGCCGTAGTCCGCCAACCACCGCGCCGCCCGCGCCGCGGGCCCCACCGTGCTGAAGTCCAGGACGCGTACCCCCGTCAGCGGGGCCTGCTCACCCACGAACGTTCCTCGGCCTAGAAGTTCTTGGGGAGGCCGAGCTTGCGGCGGGCGATGATGTTCTTCTGCACCTCGGAGGTGCCGCCGCCGATGGTGTCGATCACCGTGTACCGGTAGGTGGACTCGGCCCGCCCGGCGAGGGGGGCCTCCTCGGTGCGCACCCGCAGCTGGCTGCCCGGCCCGCAGATGTCCATCGAGGCGTCGGCCAGGCGGCGCGACAGCTCGGTGGTGAAGAGCTTGTACTCCGAGGCCTGGGTCGTGGGCGGGGCCCCACCCTGCATCGAGGCGTGCACCACCCGCAGGCCCAGTACCCGGGCCACCTCGAGGTCGGCGGCGAGCCGGGCCATGCGCTGGCGGATCAGCGGGTCCTCCCGCAGGGGGACCCCGTCGCGGCCGGCGGTGCGCACGTACTCGACGAGGATGTCGAAGCGCTGCTTCACCGGCGAGAACGTGAACATCGTGAAGCGCTCGAGGTCGAGGGCCTCGGAGATGTACTGGAATCCCTTGTTGACCTCGCCCACCACGTAGTCGTCGTGGACCCAGACGTCCTCGAGGAACACCTCGTTGGTGCGCTCGTCGCCCATGGTCCAGATCTCCCGGATGGTGATGCCGGGGTGGTCGAGGGGGACGAGGAAAAGGGTGATGCCCTGGTGCTTGTTGTCGGGGTCGGTGCGGGCCCCGAGCCAGTACCACTCGGCGAAGTGGGCCGAGGTGGTCCAGACCTTCTGGCCGTTGAGCAGCCAGCCGTCGCCGTCCTTGACCGCCTTGAGCTTCATCGAGGCGGCGTCGGAGCCGGCGTCGGGCTCGGAGTAGCCGACGGCGAACTCGACCTCGTTGCGCAGGATCTTGGGCAGGAACTCGGCCTTCAGCTTCTCGTTGCCGTGGCGGATGAGGGTCTTGCCGATGATGCCGACGCCCTTGCCGATCTGGGGCCCGCCCCGGCCGGCCAGGGCCTCGTTGAGGAGGTACTCGTAGACGCCCTCGCCCTCGGTGCCGCCGTACTCCTTCGGCCAGGTCATGCCCAGCCAGCCCTGCTCGCCGAGGAGGGCCATGAACTCCCGGCGCCGGGGCGTGTCCACGATCTGGGCCATGTTCTCCCGGGTCACGTCGAAGACGTGGGGGTCGTCGTGGGCGTCGAGGAAGGCCTCGACCTCCTTGGCGAACGCCTGCTGCTCCTCGGAGAACTCGAAGTCCATGCCCAGAGGCTACCGAGGACCTGACGACCCGTCAGAAACGGCGACCGCCACCGGGCTCAACAGTCGGGCGGGGGCTCGCTGTTGGTGACGGTCAGCCCCTGGGCCTCGAGCTCGGCGTAGGCACCGCAGGCCACCGCGACGAAGTCGGTGCAGCCGCCGTCGGCAGCCTCGCGGTCGATGGTCAGCAGCTCGGCCACCGGCAGCTCGACGGTGGTGTCGTCGGCGTCACGGGGCGTGCCCGCCCCGAGGGCGAAGAACGTGTCGAGGTACTCGTCGGCCAGGGCGTTGCAGTCGACCGTCGTCGCCACCGTGGTGGGGGCGGCCACGACGGTGGTCGGCGTCGTCGTCGTGGCCGGTGCCCCGTCGTCGGCGCCGCAGCCCGCCAGCAGCAGGCCGGCCCCGACGAGGAGCCCGCTGGCGGCCGCCCGCCTCAGCTGATGACCCCGGCGTCCCGCAGCCGGTCCAGCTCGACGCCGGCCAGTCCCAGCTCGGCCTGCAGGACCTCGGTGGTGTGCTCACCCACCCAGGGCACCCGGGTCTCGGGGCCCTCGGCCACCTTCGACAGCTTCACCGGGTTGCCCGGGATGAGGACCGGGTCGGCCACCCCGTCGGTGCGCTCCATCTCCACCATCATGTGGCGGCGCTCGACGTGGGGGTCGGCGATGATCTCCGGCGAGGTGTGGACGGGGCCGGCGGCGATGCCCACCTCGGCCAGCCGGGCCGTGGCCTCGAGCCGGGTCTGGTCGGCCAGCCAGGCCTCGAGGGCGGGGCGGATGTCGGACTCGAGGTGCTCGGACCAGCCCACCCGTTCGGCGAAGCGGGGGTCGTCCTTCCACTCGGGGTGGCCGACCAGGTCGGCGAGCGCGGCGAACTGGTGCTCACGCACCACCTGCATGTTGAGCCAGCCGTCCCGGGCCCGGAAGGCGTCGAGGATGAGGGGGAGGGGGGCGTCGGGGTCCTGGCCCAGGGACCAGAGGTTGGACACGACGTCGGTCATGGCCACGACGGCGTCGAGCATGGCGATGTCGACGTACTGGCCCTCGCCGGTACGGTCGCGGTGGCGGAGGGCGGCGAGGATGCCGATGACGGCGAAGAGGGCGCTGCTGATGTCGCCGATGGCGCCCATCGGGTTCGGGCGGGGTGGCTCACCCGGGCGCTGGGCCCAGGCGTAGATGCCCGACATGGCCTCGACGATCGAGGCGTAGGCCGGCCAGGACCGGTAGGGGCTGTCGCCGGTGTTGCCGAAGCCCGAGACCGACACGTAGACGACGCCGGGGTGGACGGCCCGCAGGTCGTCGTAGCCGAGGCCGAGGCGGTCCATCGTCCCGGCCTTGAAGTTCTCGGCGACGACGTCGAAGTTGGGCACCAGGTCGAGGAACAACGCGCGGCCCTCGTCGGCCTTCAGGTCGATGCCCACGCTGCGCTTCGAGAGGTTGTTGCGCAGGAAGGTGGCGCCCACCGTGCGGCCCCGGGGGTCGAGCATGGCGGGCGCGGCACCCCGGCCCGACTCGCCGTGGACGGGGTGCTCGACCTTGACCACCTCGGCGCCGAGACGGCCCAGGAGCTGGGTGGCGTAGGGCAGGGCCTGCATCTGCTCGGCGGCCAGCACCCGCACACCGTCGAGGGGCTTGCCGTGGTCGGGCCCCTCGCCGGGGACCACCTCTCCCAGTCGCATGCCGGGGAGGCTAGGGGTGGGAAGTACCCTCCGACCCGATGCGAGGACTCCTGAGCGTGGCGGGCTACGTCCCCCACCACCGCCTCCAGCGGGCCGACATCCGCGGCGTGCTGGGCAAGGGCGGCGGCAAGGGCACCCGGGCCGTCGCCGCCTACGACGAGGACACCACGACGATGGGTGTCGAGGCCGCCCGCCTGGCGCTGAAGGCGGCGCCGGCCGCCGCCGTGGACCGGCTGTGGTTCGCCACCTCGGCCCCGGCCTACCTGGACAAGACCAACGCCACCACGGTGCACGCCGCCCTGCGCCTCGACGACGACGTGCTGGCCATGGACGCCGGCGGCGCCGTGCGCTCCGGCATCGGCGCCCTGCGCTCGGCCCTCGAGTCCTCGGGCACGACCCTGGTGGTCAGCGCCGACCTGCGCTCGGGCCGCCCCTCCTCGGCCGAGGAGGCCTCCGGCGGCGACGGCGCCGCCGCCGTCCTGGTGGGCGAGGCCGACGACGCCGCCGGGCTGGCCGCCGAGTACCTGGGCGGCGCCTCGGTCACCGACGAGTTCGTCGAGCGCTGGCGCAACCCCGGCGACCGCCACACCCGCACGTGGGAGGACCGCTTCGGCGAGGCCGTCTACCCCGACCTGGGCCGCCGGGCCTGGGACACCGCCCTGAAGGCGGCCGGCCTCGAGGCCGACGCCGTGGCCAAGGTGGCCGTGCACAGCCAGAACGCCCGGGCCGCGGGCCGGGTGGCCAAGGCTCTCGGCGGCGTCCACGTCGTCGACGACCTGGCCGCCACCGTGGGCAACACCGCCACCGCCCACGCCGGTCTGCTCCTGGCCACCCTCGTCGAGACGGCCGAGCCCGGCGAGGTGGTCGCCCTGGTCTCGCTGGTCGACGGCGCCGACGTGCTGCTCTTCCGGGTGACGGGGACGGGCACCGCCGTGCGGCCGGTGGCCGGGCAGGTCGCCCGCGCCGCCGACCTGCCCTACGGCACCTTCCTGGCCTGGCGGGGCGAGCTCGAGCTGGAGCCGCCCAACCGGCCCGAGCCGGGCCGGCCCTCGTCGTCGGTGGCCCACCGCACCAAGGACTGGAAGTTCGGCTTCGAGGGCTCGCGGGACCGCGAGTCGGGGGCCCTGCACCTGCCGCCCGCCCGGGTGTCGTTCACCAACGCCCACCAGGACGACATGGAGCGGTCGCCCATGGCCGACGTCGAGGCGACCATCGCCACCTACACGGTGGACCGCATGGCGTACTCGCCCAGCCCGCCGATCATCTTCGCCATCCTCGACTTCGACGGCGGCGGCCGGTTCCCCTGCGAGCTGACCGACTGCACCGAGGACGACCTGGCCATCGGCGGCCGGGTCGAGATGACCTTCCGGGTGCTGGGCACCCAGGACGGCATCCACAACTACTTCTGGAAGGCCCGACCGAAGGCGCCAGCGTTCGGTCGGGCTTCGGAGAGATCGGCCGGCGCCGGCGAGGCGCCGTCGAGGCCGTCCGACGAGGCCAAGGGAGGCTCGTGATGGGGTCGAACGGGATCCGCGACAAGGTCGCCATCATCGGGATGGGGTGCACCCGTTTCGGTGAACGCTGGGACACCGGCACCGACGACCTGCTGATCGAGTCGTCGAACGCCGCCTACGAGTCGGCCGGCGTCACCCCCGTCGACGTCGACGCCTACTGGCTGGGCACCGCCCTCTCGGGCACCAGCGGCATGGACCTGGCCGGTCCGCTGAAGCTGGACGACAAGCCGGTCACGCTGGTCCAGAACTTCTGCGCCACCGGCTCCGAGGCCCTGCGCCAGGCCTGCTACGCCGTGGCCGCCGGGGCCTACGACGTGGC
The DNA here is from genome assembly GCA_964438115.1 of uncultured Iamiaceae bacterium. Classification (GTDB taxonomy): domain Bacteria; phylum Actinomycetota; class Acidimicrobiia; order Acidimicrobiales; family DATDAH01; genus DATDAH01. The sequence continues at coordinate 2,588 of CAYTJS010000113.1, read as the reverse complement.
CATGGCCATTGGCGTCGAGAAGGTGAAGGACAGCGGCTACCAGGGTCTGCAGGGCGCGGCCAAGATCCCCACCGACGGCACGGGGCGCACCCTCACCGCCGCGGCCATGTACGCCATGATCCTGCCCGCCTACGCCGAGCGCTACGGGGTCGAACCCGACGAGCTGCGCCGGGTGGTGGCCAAGATCGCCGAGAAGAACCACTACAACGGCGCCCGCAACGAGCGGGCCCAGTTCCGACGCGAGACCAGCGCCGAGGCCATCTGCGCCATGCCGTCGGTGGCGGGCCGGCTGTCGGTCTTCGACTGCAGCGGCGTGGCCGACGGCTCCGCCGCCGCCATCGTCTGCCGGGCCGAGGACGCCCACCGCTACACCGACAAGCCCCTCTACGTGAAGGGCCTGGGCTTCGTGGCCGGCACCAAGTCGGGCAACCTCGACCCGGCCTACGACTACACCCACTTCCCGGAGTGCGCGAAGGCCGCCGCCGACGCCTACGCCCAGGCCGGGGTCACCGACCCGCGGTCCCAGCTGGCCATGGCCGAGGTCCACGACTGCTTCACGCCCACCGAGCTGGTCCTCATGGAGGACCTGGGTTTCGCCGAGCGGGGCATGGCGTGGAAGGAGGTGCTGGCCGGCACCTACAACCTCGATGGTGACCTGCCGGTGAACCCCGACGGCGGGCTCAAGTCCTTCGGCCACCCGGTCGGGGCCTCGGGCCTGCGCATGCACTACGAGAACTGGCTGCAGCTGCGGGGCGAGGCCCCCGAGGAGCGCCGGATCAAGACGGCCGACCGCGGCCTCGGCCTGGTGCACAACCTGGGCGGCTACCCGGGCGAGATGCTCTCGTTCGTCTCGGTCGTCGGCACCGAGCTGGGCTGAGCCGGGGGGCCGGTCGTGAGCGAGGTCCGCTTCGATCTCCCCACGATCGAGCCCGAGACGCAACCGTTCTGGGACGGGGCCGCCGAGGGACGCCTGGTCGTCCAGCGCTGTGCGGCGTGCGGGCGCTGGCAGTTCTACCCCCGGCCCTTCTGCAAGGTCTGCTGGAGCGAGGCCGTCGAGTGGGTCGATGCCTGCGGGCGGGCGACGCTCTACACGTACTCCGTCGTCCGCCGCAACGACCTGCCCCCCTTCGGCGACCGGGTCCCCTACGTCGCCGCCCTGGTCGACCTCGAGGAGGGCCCCCGCATGGTGAGCGAGGTGGTCGACTGCCCCCTCGACGAGGTCCGCATCGGCATGCCCCTCGAGGTCACCTACCGCCCCCTCACCGACGACCTCAAGCTCCCCGTCTTCCGCCCCACCTGATCCCCCCCGCCCGTCCGTCCCGAAATTGCGTCGATTCGTTGCGCCGGGCGCAACCGATCGACGCAATTTCGCTGGGGTGGGGGTTGAGGTGGGGGTCAGTCGACGGTGACGGAGATGGTGTGGCGGCCGGTGGCGCCGTCGGGGGCCGGGGGTGCGTACTCGGCGGTCTGGGTCTCGCCGGTGCCGTCGGTGGCCCGTACCCGGATGAGGTGCTCGCCGGGGGTGGCGTCCCACTCGAGTACCCACTGGCGCCACGAGTCGTCGGTGGTCTCGTCGCCCAGGCGGGCGTCCCGCCACTCGCCGTCGTCGACCTGGACCTCGACCCGGTCGATGCCCCGGTGCGGCGCCCAGGCCACGCCGGCGATGGGCGTGGTCCCGGTGGCGATGGTCGAGCCCGGCCGGGGCACGTCGATGCGGCTCTGGGTCTTGATCGGCCCCTCCTTGCCCCAGCCCCGGGGGATCCAGTAGCCGTCGAAGCCGTCCCAGGTGGTGAGGCGGATCTCGGCCAGCCACTTGGTGGCCGACACGTAGCCGTAGAGACCGGGCACGACGAGGCGGGCGGGGAAGCCGTGGACGACGGGGAGGGGCTCGCCGTTCATGCCCACGGCGATCAGGGCCGGGCGGCCGTCGAGGGCGACCTCGAGGGGGAAGCCCGCCGTGAAGCCGTCGACCGACACACCGACGACCTGCTCGGCCTCGTCGGTGGGCCCGGCCTCGCGCAGGAGGTCAGCCAGCAGCGTCCCCTGCCAGCGGGCGTTACCCACCAGGTCGCCACCCACCTCGTTGGAGACGCACGACATGGTGATGAGCTCCTCGACCTGGGGCCGGTCCAGCAGGTCGGCGAAGGTCAGCTCCAGCTCCTGGTCGACCAGGCCCGTCACCCGCAGCGTCCAGTCCTCGGGCGAGAGCTGCGGGACGGTGAGGGCGGTGTCGATCCGGTAGAAGTCGGCGTTGGGGGTGACGATGGGCGACAGGCCCTCGGTGCCCAGGTCGGTGGGGGCGGGGGCCCGGTCGACCGGCGGCAGGCGCAGGGTGATCCGTTCGCCCTCGACGGAGTCGGACCCGGCCAGGCGTCGGCCGGTGAGGGTGGCCAGGGCGGCGACCAGGCCGGTGAGGCCGGCGCCGAGGAGGAACCGGCGGCGGTCGGGGGTCGCCCCCGTCGTGACCCCGGCGCCGCTGTCGGCCTCGGGGGCGGTCCGCTCGGCCAGCCCCACGAGGAGGACCAGCACGACCGCGGCGATGGCGGCGGGCACGAGGGTGACGAGCACCGACGCCAGGGCCGGCGACT
>CAYTJS010000112.1:0-10712 GCA_964438115.1 uncultured Iamiaceae bacterium | reverse complement strand
GGTCGAAGCGCCGACCCGAGCCGTCGACGATCTCGCCGACGAGCAGGGCCCGCCCAAGTCGAACTGACTATTAGTGAGGATGACCATAACTACCCGTCGGGTAAGGTGCAACCTGACTCGTACTGGAGGTACGGCCCCGCCGTGACAGATCACCCCGACCTCGAGGGTTACGACCCGTCGGCGTTCCCGCCCTTCGCCGTGACCGTCGACGTCGTGGTGCTCACCCTCCTCGATCGGGACCTGCACGTGCTCCTCGTCGAGCGGGGCGGTCCGCCGTACGAAGGGAGCTGGTCGCTGCCCGGGGGGTTCGTCACCCCGGCGGAGAGCCTCGAGGAGGCCGCCGCCCGGGAGCTGGCCGAGGAGACCGGCGTCGAGGCCGCCCCCTATCTCGAGCAGCTCGGCGCCTACGGCGATCCCGACCGGGACCCCCGCATGCGGGTGGTGACCGTCGCCTACCTGGCCGTGCTGCGCCGGGTGGGCGACCTCGAGGCCGGCACCGACGCCGACGCCGCCGAGCTGGTCCCGGTGCGGGAGGTGCTCGACGGCGGGCGGGCGCTGGCCTTCGACCACGAGCGGATCCTGCGGGACGCCGTCGAGTCGGTGCGCACCAAGCTCGAGCACACCACGCTGGCCACCGCCTTCGTCGGCCCCGAGTTCACCCTGAGCGAGCTGCGCAGCGTCTACGAGGCCGGGTGGCAGACGACCCTCGACCCCGGCAACTTCCGGCGGAAGTGGATCGCCTCCAACCCCGGGGTGGTCGAGCCGACGGGCGCCACCCGCCCGCCCGGCCCCGCGGGCGGCAAGCCGGCGGAGGTCTACCGGTCCGAGCTCATGCCCTCGGCCCCGCTGACCTCCCCGATGCGGGCCCCCGAACGGGCGAGCCCGCCCCCGCCCGCGGGTGGGAAGGCGAAGGGGCGGAAGCGATGAGCGGGGCCCCCTCCCGCGATCTGGTCCACCGTGCCATCGGTGCCGTCGTGGGGGCGGCGGTGGGTGACGCCGTCGGTGCCCCCTTCGAGTTCCGACCGGCAGGCACCTACCGGGCGAGGTTCCCCGAGCCGGTCGTCGGCGGTATCGGCGAGATGATCGGCGGTGGCGGCTTCGGCTGGGCCCCGGGCGAGTTCACCGACGACACACAGATGGCGATGATGGTCGCCGCGTCGCTGCTGGCCGAGGGCCAGGTCGACCAGGACGATCTCGACGCCCGCTTCCGGGCGTGGTTCACCTCCGGGCCCGTCGACGTGGGCGCGTCGACGTCGTGGGTGCTGTCGGGTACCGAACCCTGTGTCGACCGCGCCCGCCGACACCACGAGGATCACCCCACGAGGTCGGGCAACGGGTCGCTGATGCGGACGATCCCCGCCGCCGTGTTCTTCGCCCGGGAGAGCAGCGAGGCGACCATGGCCGCCGCCCGGGCCATCTCGGCCGTGACCCACGCCCACCCCGAGGCCCAGGCCGGGTGCGCCATCTACCACGAGCTGGTGCGCATCGCCCTCGACGGTGGGGACCCGCTCGAGGGCATCGACGCCGCGGTGGCCGCCCAGGGGGAGGCGGGGGAGGCCTACGTCGATCGTCTGGCGCCGGGCTGGGCGCCGTCGGCGACGACCAGCAACGGCGGCGTTTGGGATGCCCTGGCCACCGCCGTGTGGGCGCTGCGCCGGGCGGACTCGTTCGAGGAGGCCGTGGTGCTCGCCGTCGACTCGGGTGACGACGCCGACACGGTGGGAGCCATCACCGGTGGCCTCGCCGGCGCCGTGTGGGGTGCCGGGGCCATCCCGTGCCGGTGGTCCACCTATGTGCACGGCACGGTGATCGACACCACCTACCGCCTGGCTGACCTGCAGGACATCGCCCGGCGCCTGGTCGGGGCCCAGCCGGTGCCGCTGCAGGAGGACGAGCCAGTCCTTGGCCCCACCGAGGTGCGGTCCGGGCTGTGGCTGGCGAACCTGGCTGGCGCCCGCACGACGCCACCGGAGACAGCGGTGATCTCCCTGTGCCGCCCCCAGGGCGCCTTCGCCGACCACCCGGTCCGCCGGGAGCTGTACCTCGTCGACCAGGAGGGCAGGCACAACCCGGCCCTTGCCGCCGTCGTCGACGACCTGGTGGCCACCATCGAGGCCTTCCGGGCCGAGGGCCGGGACGTGGTCATCCACTGCCACGGTGGCCGATCCCGCACCGGCCTGGCCTTCCGGGCCTGGCTCACCCAGGTCGAGGGCCTGGGCTACGAAGCGGCCCAGGTTGAGGCCCAGCGGGTGTGGCCGGCGACTGCTACCTACAACGCCACGTTCGAGGAGGCCCTGCGGGCGCTGGCCGGGTGACGACGGAGTTGGTCGGTCTCCGACCGAGGTCAGTCCTCGATCGGAGTGGTGCGAACGCGCTGGAGGACGTCGTCGAACAGGCCCGCCTCGAGGTCATCGAGGATGTCGTCGATCTTCATGTGGGCCTTCTTCCGCTTGCGGAAGGGGAGGGCGGCGGCCACTTCGAGCAGCCGAGACACGTCGTCCAACGACTTGATCACCGGGCCGAGGGAGGTGGCGAGCGTGGGCGAGTCTCCGGAGAGGGCCGTGACCGCAGCGCGGAGGTTCCCCTCGCGGCGCTCGAGGCCCTTCTGGCCGAACCGGCCGCCGAATCGTTCGGTGATCTGCTCCGCGACCGACGGTCCGTCACGTTCCGACCGGCGCGCCCGCCACTGTTGGACCGCGTCCACGGCCACGCGGCCGTGCTTGAGGATCTCGGCCTGGATCTCCGGGTTGCTCAGGACCTTCAGGGCCTGGGCCACGAACGGGGTCTTGGCCGATCCGCCCTTCTTGGCGGCGCCGCCCCTGGCCGGTGTCGCCATCAGGCCTCCTCGTCCGGATGCGCTGACGTAGCTTCGGACGCTGATCCGTCCTGGCCCGATCGGCGAACGCGAGACACCGTGGCGGACCACGCTTTCGAGATCGGGCCGGGATCCTTGGTGGGCCCGGCGTCGTTCGGCGGCGCAGTCCCCGGCGGCAGTGCCTCGACATGCTGTGTGCCGCCCAGCTCGGCCACGGATTCCTCGTCGTCGCGGTTTCGGACGCGGTCGGCCAGATCGCCGATGGCCCGCCTGCTCTCGGAGGCGATGGCCAGGCCTCGGTCGCGGGCCTCCTCGACCACCTCGGATGCTGTCGGCAGGGGCGGGACGGTGATCGCGTCGTAAGGCAGGCCGCGCTGCGAGGCGAACCACGAGAGCGAGTCGTCGACCTGCGGGGCCAGGCGGACCATCGAGTTGGCGGTGATGAAGCGCACCATCTCGAGTGCTTCCACCGTGACCCGGTCGGCGACGAGCGTTCGGACCCGGCCGGTCAGGTCGGCGTCCTCGTCGAGGTGCTGGTCGATGAGTTCGCGGGCCTCGTCGATGGCGGCCTGGATGTACTCGGGCTGTGTCGCTCGGATTCGCAGGATCCGCAACTGTTGGTAGAGGAACAAGCTGTCCTGGGCGACCACCAGCAGGGCAAGGGTCTCGGCCACGGCTCGTGCGTGCTCGACGGCTTCGAGCCGGCCCGAGATCTTCTGGCCGGCATCCTCGGCCGCTGCGAGCCGCTTGCGGATAAACGAGCGCAGACGTTCGATTTGCTGCTCGACCTCGACGCCGGCGTCGGCGATGGCGTGCCAGTCCGCGTCGGACATCGTTCCGTCGAAGCCGACCTGCTGGGCTCGGCGTCGGAGCGACCGGTTCGTGCCGATGATCTCGCCGTCGCGGTCGGCTTCGAGGAGGTCTCGAAGGATGTCGACCTTGTCCTCGACCCGCTCGACGGCCTCTTGCACCTCCTTGATGGCCGCGGTCAGGGCGAGGGTCACCACGGCGAGTTGCGCCGCGACGGCGGTTTGCGGCGCCATGGCCACGGGCTTCAGGGCGCCGTGACCGCTGATCGTCCCGTCAGTGGCACGCCCGAACAGTCGGTAGAACCCGTCGCCGACAGCGGACAGGGTGCCGGACTCGTACAGCGCCTGGCCGGCCTCGTCGAGTTGGAACACCGTCTGGGTCGAGTCGCCCATGGAGGTGAGGAGCGGCTTCAGGGCAGCGATGGCGCCCAGGCCGATCGCGGACGACGGTTCGACCCGCCGTGCCACCCGCAGGGCCGGATCGCCGGCGACGAGCCGATCGACGACCTCCTGGGGGCCATCCAGGACGAGGATCCCGCCGCTGCGAAAGACCGCGAGGTCGTCGTTCGACGACCCGGGCACGAGTTCGAGATGCGCGCTTTCATCGTCGGTCAACCGACACGCTCCTCCGCCATGGAGACCAACACTACGGCAGGCTCGGCGGGCCCTTGATGGCCTGGCATGACGGGGCGGCGAACCACGCTCCGGGGTGACGATGCGCGGGCAGCCATCGTCCTCAGCTACGTGACGGTTCGCTCAGTCCGGATCGCACACGAGAGGGATCGGCCAGGTCGCAGGGTCGATCCCCACGGTCGGGGCGTACTCGGCCCACATGAGCACCTTGTCTTCCGGCGGCGCCGGTGGGAGGGCCCAGTAGCCGACCTGGCTGTTGTAGGACCAGAAGCCCGTGGCCTCGCGACCGGACAGCAGAACGACCTCACGCGTCTGGAACAGTCGCCCGAGGGCGGAAGCGATGAAGGCCGAGGTCGTGTAGCGCTTCGGCCCCAGGGCGGTGTGGCTGTATCGCTCGAGGAGCTCGTCGTACGCCGTGGGGTTGAGTCTCCGGTAGCGGTCCTCCACGACGCCGTGCTCGACCCACGGGTCGCCGGCGTGGAGGCAGCGGGGAAGGTCCTCGAACAGGCCGAGCTCGGCCATGAGGCTGTTCGGGATCTCGACCTGTGCCTTCAGGTCGCACTGCCACGACCACGACGTGCCCTCGTCGTCGTGGCAGGTCGGGCACCTCAGCAGCCAAAGGTGGTCGCCGAGGGGCTCGTACTGCAGCTCGTCAGTGGCGCACAGTGGGCACACCTGCCTGGCGGGCCGATTGGGGATCGTCCTCGTCGCCATCATCGGGCTCCGTCGTCGAACGCCTTGCGGAAGACCGCACGGGTGGCGTCCTCCATCCAGTAGTGGCCGTAGCCCTCAGCGTCCTTGGCGAACTCCCACATCGGCCGCCGCGCGACCTGGCGGCACCGGGTGGCGATGTGCTTCAGCGCCGGGGGCAGCCCACGAGGGCCGTAGCCAGCCCTTGCCGCGAGCTCGTCGCCCCGGATCCGGCCCTCGGCGAGGAGCACGGCGACGGCATCCCGGGCCTTGCCGGCGCCCAGGTCCTTCAGCAACCAAACCGCCCGAGCAACATCGTCGGGATTGTCCTCCCATCCCTGGTTCGCCCAGGCGTCGGGGTAGCGCTCGAGCGCCTGCCTGGGGGTCAGCGGCACGAACGGGAAACCGTCGGCCGGATCGGCGTCCTGGGCGGGCTTCCCGAACTCCGGAGGGTCGCCTCCCGAGCGGAGCGCTTCGAGTGCCCGCTGGGCCCAGGTCTGGAACCCGGGAGCGAGGGACTGCTCCATGTAGGTGGTCACGGCGACGATAGGATCGTCAGTGGAGTTGGCTCGCACGGCGATGCCTCCTATTGGCTGATATAAGCAGATCATAGCTCATATGAGCCAATTGTCAACCCGGGCCGAGGCAACCGGACCTGCAGTTGGAGCCTCCAGGAATCCCGGGGCGGGTTCAGGGCGGCCTATGACAGGGTCTGGCAGGCTCCGGACCGTGGCTGAAAGACCAGCACCTCGCGACGAGCGCGTCAGGCGGCGAATGGCGCAGCAGGCTCGGCGCGACACGAGGCCGGAGCTGGTTCTGCGACGCGAACTCCACGCGCGGGGCTTGCGGTACCGAGTTGATCGATCGCCTGTTCCGGGTGTGCGCTGGCGGGCAGACTTGGTGTTCGGGCCGTCGAAGGTGGCGGTCTTCGTCGACGGTTGCTTCTGGCACGGGTGTCCGCGGCACGGCGTCGTGCCGAAGAACAACAGTGAGTGGTGGCGGGCGAAGCTCGAGGCGAACTCGGCCAGGGACCGAAGAGTCGAGCGTGAGCTCGAGGCCGCAGGGTGGCAGTGGATTCGTGTGTGGGAGCACGAGGACCCGTCAGCGGCGGCAGCCCTGATCGCTCAGGCAGTAGAGGCCCGTCGACCGGTGAACCGCAATGTGGCAGGATCGGGAGCCGCAATCGAACGGAACTGGAATGGCGGAGAATGACCATGGCATGGCAGCAGGTCGGTGGCGCATTGCTCGATGCGGCCACTGAGTTGGTCAGGGTTGCATTGCAGGAGGAACCTGAAGGCCTCTCGAACCAAGAGGTCGGGGAGCGGACCGGCCTGCAGGTTGAGATGGCTGAGCAGCGTGGTTGGATCAGCTGGACGTTGTTGCATCGTCTGATCGAGGCCGGCGAGGTCGAGAAGGAAGGGCCGATCTACCGGCTCGTCCGCACCTGACCGGTGGGTCACACCCGTTCGATACTGGTCAGCGTCAGTGCACACGAGGGGGCAACAACGATGGGTGAGTTAGTCATCGGCGGATTGGTCCAGTTCACGCGGGACGACCACGGCGCCTATGGGGTCGTGGTGGAGATGGACTCCTCCAGGATCAAGGTGATCTGGGACGATCCCGAGCTTCCGCCGCTCTTCACGGCGAAGGACCCGCCGCTCCGACGCGTGGAACTCCCACCAATGGTTGCGCGGCGCTCGAACGGCGAGCCCGGACTCCTCGTGGAGCTGCGGTCCGATGACCCGCCGCGTTGGGCCGTGCAGACGCTCAGTGGCATCAAGAACGTGGCGGAGGCCGACCTGCGGCCGAACGTCAACCTGGATCCGGCGAGCAAGCTGGCCAACGGCGACATCGGACCGCGCAAGCGTTTTGTGCTGGCAATCGCCACCCGCCAGTACCGGCTGCAGCACCTCCACGACGACCTCGTGTCGCTGGCGACCTCGAGGGTCGACCTCAAGCCCCACCAGGTCAGCGTCGTGCACCGCGCCGTCTCCTCGTACCCGCATCGGTTCCTGTTGTGTGACGAGGTCGGGCTCGGCAAGACGATCGAGGCGGGCATGGTGCTGAAGGAACTGCGAGCCCGAGACCATGCCCGTCGGTGTCTGATCATCGTTCCGGCGAACCTGGTCCGACAGTGGCAGTTCGAGCTGAAGACGAAGTTCAACGAGACGTTCTCAATCCTCAACACCCAGACCGTGAGGTTCCTCGAGGCCACGGAGGGGACTGGGACGAACCCCTTCCAGCGGTTCGAGAACGTCATCGTCTCCGAGAGCTGGGTCACGGGGAAGAAGTGGTCGGAGCTGGCCCGGCAGGTCAGCTGGGACATGGTCATCGTGGACGAGGCCCATCACGTCCGGGCCCACCGCTCAGGCAGGTCGACGAACCTCTACAAACTGGTCCAGGACCTAGCGTCTCCCGACCACCTTGCCAGCCGGGCAATGCTCTTCCTCACCGCCACCCCCATGCAGCTCGACGAGTTCGAGCTGTACTCCCTCGTCGACCTGCTCGACCCTGCGCTCTTCCCGACGCCTGAGCACTTCTCCGAGGCCAAGGCCGCGACGCCTGGCCTGAACCTCTTGGTCGAGCAGCTCACGGAGGAGGGGTTCCCGATCGCGGGGGAGGACGCAGGCGACACCATCGCGCGCGTTGCGGGGTGGCTCGACATTGACGAAGAACTCGCAGCGAGTCGCCTCCGGTCCGGGGCCGAGGAGATCGAGAGGCTCTGTGGAGAGCTCGCCGAGCGTCACCTCCTGTCGGAGATCCTCATCAGGAACCGCAAGAAGATCGTTGGCGGCTTCATGCCCCGGTCAGCAGCGCGCTGGCCGGTGACGCTCACGGACGAGGAGCGACGGGCGCTGGACCGGGTCGAGGACTACGTCCTGCATGGGTACTCGCAGGCCGAGAAGACGAACGACAACGCTGTGGGCTTCGTCATGGTCATCTTCCAGAAGCTGATGGCCTCCAGCATCCGCGCCCTGCGCACGTCTCTCGCCTCCCGTCGAGATCGGTTGGTGGCGAAGCGAAGCTCCTCTCCATCGGTCGCCGAGCTCGAGACGCGGATCGATGACGACCTCGAGCTGACGGAGGTGATCGGGGTCGGAGGCGACGCCGTCGCCGGAGAGGTGGCGGAACTGGCCGAACTGGTCGACCTGCTCGATGCCATCCCGGTCGACAGCAAGGCCGAGAAGCTCCTCGAGGAGCTCCAGGGGCTCTTCGAGGAGGACCCTGACGGCAAGGTCCTGATCTTCACCGAGTTCCGTGAGACGCAGCGCCACTTGGCAGCGCTCATGCATGAGCGTGCGGCGGCGAGCGGGAAGGAGTGGGGTGTGCACTTCTTCCACGGGCAGATGGACGCTCTGGAGAAGGACCGATCCGTGGAGCGGTTCCGCGAGGGACACGGTCCGCAGGTCCTGATCTCGACCGAGGCCGGCGGCGAAGGGCGGAACTTCCAGTTCTGCCACGTCCTCGTCAACTACGACCTGCCCTGGAACCCGATGCGGATCGAGCAGCGGATCGGTCGCGTGGACCGAATCGGACAGGAGCACCCGGTCCAAGTGTTCAACCTCTTCATCGAGGGCACGATCGAGGAACGAGTCCTCGACGTCCTGGAGCGGCGGATCAACGCGTTCGAACAGACGGTCGGCGGGCTCGACCCAATCCTTGGCGCGACCGAGAAGAGCATCAAGGACGCCCTGAAGCAGGCACCGGAGCATCGAGCGAAGGCCTTGGACGAGCTCGGGGCCAAGCTGGAGAAGCAGGTCGAGAGGGCCAGGGCTGCCGACGAGCAGCTCCGGGACTTCATCATGGACACGAAGAGCTTCTCGCGGGAAATCGCCGAGCGTCTGAGCGGGCGGGAGTCGCCCGTCTCCGCTGAGCAACAGGAGCGGTTCATGACTGCGCTGCTGCGCGATGTGCGGACCCACATCCGCCGGTCCGGCGACGAGTGGGAGCTGACATTCCACGACCCGTTCCGCAAGGACCACGAGTACGAGTTCTTCGTGGACGGTCCGAAGCGCTGGGCCGCCTTCAGGCCGGATTCGTTCCGGGACTCTCAGCACGTTGAGTACATGGCCTTCGGCCACGAGATCATCGACGCCATCGTCGAGGACGTTCTGTCCGAGCACTACGAGGGAGTCACTGGGTCGTGGCGGCTGCTGGCCGACGACGAGCTCTCACCGGTGAAGGGCTGGTTGCTCGTTCACGTTCTGGACATTCCCGGGGTCCGCCCCCGACAGGAGCTGGTCCCGGTCTTCGTCGCTGACGACGGCCAGGTCTCGATCCCAGCCGGTCGTGCGCTCGTGGAACGTGCGGCTCGACTCGAACGGGGTGACGGGGTCGACATCCCAGAGGCGGAGATCCCAGGGGATTCCGCCGAGAGAGCCAGGGACGTGGCGGAGGCCGAGGTGGAGCGGGTGAGGGTGCAGATCGAGGACGAGGCCCAAGCCGATGCTGACCGCGCTGTCGACCGTGAGCTGGCGAAGCTGCAGAAGTACTTCGACTACCGGCGTCGGGCAGCGGCTGACAAACTCACTTCAACCAAGGCGACCCTAGAGAGACTGAAGGCGTCCGCCGATGAAGGGCAGCAGAGGATCCTTCCCGTGTGGGAACGCAACTTGGAGCTCGCCGAGGAGCTGGTCGTCGAGCTGGACCTGATCCGCGATCGACGGCTCGCCGAGATCGAGGCTCACCGCCATCCGTCGGTGAGCCAGCAGTTGGTGGCGGCTGGGCGGGTCGAGGTACTGGAGACGATGCCATGACGGTGACGGTCAACACGGATGACCGTCGAGCGGCGCGGGACGCGCTGCTCGAGGCACTGCGGGATGAGCTCCTCGGGCCGGCCGGAGGCGCTGATGAGGTGCTCCCCAGCAGGGAACGGCCGATCCAGAGATACCTGGTTGGTCGCCTCGCTCCGGCGGGAACAGCCGTGTCTGCAGAGGAGGACGATGGCGCCGGCGAATCCGGGGGGGACGGCGACGACGCCGACAGCGGGTCGGCCTCACCCATCAGCCTCGCCATGAATCCATCCAGCATCGGTCTCTCCTTCATGGTGGGGCCCGGGGTCGATCTCGAAGTCACGGCCAGTTGGGGCCACTACCAGCAGGAGACCACTGAGGAGATCCGCGGCGAGAAGGCCGTGGCGGTCAAGAAGTGGCGTCGGACGCCGTACGAACGCACGCTCACCCTGAACCTCACTCTGGGCGACCACGTCCACCCGATCGAAGGCGACATCACGCTCGAGAGCCTCGTCAAGGAGCGCCCTGCGGGCGGCTGGGCCGTCTCCCTCTTCCTCGTGAACCGCACGCTGTCGCGCAATCCCAGTCGGCCGCCCGACGACGAATGGATGCTCCAGCCCGAGTTGAGCGTGCGGAGCGTCGACGGATCGGCCGCCTTCCTGCCCAGGAGCATCGAGGACTTCGCTGATCCTGGTGATCTCGACTGGGATGACCGGTCCAATGAGCTCCTCTTCTGGAACCAGCCCGAGTACGCCGTCGGCCACGGGTGTGCCGCCGAGTGGACCGCCGGCCCGGATCGGGAACCTGCCACCGAGGTGCGCACAGAGGTGCTCCCAGACTTCGAGGTGCCCCGGGTGGACCCGCGCGAGGGGGAGGCCGAGGGTCTGGACATGCGGCGACTGGGTGGCGACGGCCCAGACGGTGTCTCCGCTGAGGACTTGCTGGAGCTCCTCGGCCCACTGACGGAGGACTACGGCGTGTGGGTCGCCGGACTCAGGGCACGTATCCCGAGACTCGAGAAGCGCCTCATTG
>CAYTJS010000111.1:0-10726 GCA_964438115.1 uncultured Iamiaceae bacterium | reverse complement strand
GTGTCGACCACGGGGGGCCGCCAGGCGCCGGGCACGGCGAAGGCACCGGTGAGGTCGAGCATGGCCTCGAGGTCCCGGTGGGCCTCCCCCGCCCCGGGGCGGTCGGCCTTGTTCACGCAGAACACGTCGGCCACCTCGAGCAGGCCGGCCTTGTTGGCCTGCACCGCATCACCCCAGCCGGGGTTCACCACGACCACGGTGGTGTCGGTCTCGCCCGCCACCTCGATCTCGACCTGACCCACGCCGACCGTCTCGACCACCACGAAGGCGAAGCCGGCGGCGTCGAGGACCCGCACGGCCTCGGGGGTGGCCAGCGACAGGCCGCCCAGGTGGCCCCGGGAGGCCATGGAGCGGATGAACACCCCGTCGTCGAGGGCGTGGTCGCCCATGCGGACTCGGTCGCCGAGGATGGCCCCGCCCGAGAAGGGCGACGACGGGTCCACGGCCAGGACCGCCACGCGGTGGCCGTCGGCCCGGACGGCGGCGACGAGGGCCGACGTCAGCGTCGACTTGCCGGCCCCGGGGGGCCCGGTGATGCCGATGGTGTGGGCCCGGCCGGCGGCGCCGTGGGTCAGGCGGCCGACCCGGCGGGCACCCTCACCGCCGCGCTCCACGAGCGACAGCAGGCGGGCCAGGGTGCCGCGGTCCCCCTGGCGGGCGCGCTCCAGCAGCTCGTCGGGGCCCATGGCGCCCTACAGCTGGAGGATCTGCTCGTCGTCCTCGGCCAGGTCGCGGACGGCGGTGACCCCCTCGACGCGGTCCTTCAGGATCCGCTCGATGCCGGCCTTGAGCGTGAGGGTCGAGGCGGGGCAGGCCACGCAGGCGCCGACCAGCTCGACGGTGACGGTGCCGGACTCGTCGATGCCGTGGAACATGATGTCGCCGCCGTCGGCCTGGACGGCCGGACGGATGGCGTCGATGGTCTCGCGCACCCGCTCGTCGAGGGGGTGGGCGGCAGGTTCGGACACGGGGGGCTCCTCCGACACGGCACGGCCGAGTGTACGGGTGGTCACCCTCCTCAACCGAGTACGTGGACCGGAGCTTCCCCATCTAGCGTGAGGCCGTGACGGTGTTGGCCCACCAGGGTGGCTGGGACGAGGTGCTGATGATCGCCGTGCCCCTCGTTCTCGTGGCCACCCTGCTGATGGTGGCCAACAAGCGGGCCAGCCGCGAGCTGGCCCGACGGCAGGGCCGCCAGGACCCGCAGGCCTAGCCGGCGTCCTCGACCCGCTCGAGGTCGGCGCCCACGGCCCGGAGCTTGCCGACGAAGTCCTCGTACCCCCGGTCGATGTGCTCGGCGTCGGCGACCACCGTCTCACCCTCCGCCGCCAGGCCGGCCAGGGCCAGCGCCGCCCCGGCCCGGATGTCGGGGGCCCGCACCGGGGCGCCGGAGAGGGCCTCGACCCCGCGGATGACGGCGTGGTGGCTCTCGGTGCGGATGTCGGCCCCCATGCGCACCAGCTCGTCGATGTAGCGGAACCGCCCGGCGAAGAGGTTCTCGGTGACGATCCCCACCCCGTCGGCCACGGTGAGCATGGCCACCAGGAGGGGCTTGTAGTCGGTGGCCAGGCCCGGGTACGGCAGGGTCGACACGTCGACGGAGTGCAGGCGCTCGCGGGCCATGACCCACACGCCCCGCGGGTCGGCCGCCACCCGCAGCCCCATCTCGCCCAGCTTCTGCACGAGCATGGTCATGTGGTCGGGGACCGCCCCCTCCAGGGTCACCTCGCCGCCGGCGATGCCCACGGCGGCCAGGTAGGTGGCGGCCTCGATGCGGTCGGCCACCACGGTGTGCTCCACCGGGTGCAGGGACTCGACCCCCTCGACGGTGATGGTCGAGCTGCCGGCCCCCACGATCACCGCCCCCATGCGGTTGAGCAGGGCGGCCAGGTCGGCCAGCTCGGGCTCGCGGGCGGCGTTGTCGATGACCGTGCGCCCCTTGGCCAGGACGGCGGCCATCAGGGCGTTCTCGGTGGCCCCGACGCTGGGGAACTCGAGGAGGATGTCGGCACCGTGGAGGCCGTCGGCCCGGGCCTCGACGTAGCCGTGCTCGGTGGTGATCTCGGCACCCATGGCCTCGAGGGCCCGGAGGTGCAGGTCGATGGGACGGGGGCCGAAGTCGTCGCCGCCGGGGAGGGCCACCCGGGCCCGCCCGTGGCGGGCCAGCAAGGGCCCCAGGACGACGATGCTGGCCCGCATCTTCTCGACCAGCTCGTAGGGGGCCTCGGGGACCAGGTCGGGCGGCGTGGTGATGGCCAACTCGTGGTCGCCGGTGTCGACCACCGTCGAGCCCATATGGGCGAGCAGCTCGCCCATCCAGCCCACGTCGGCGATGCGGGGCACGTTGCGGAGCACGAAGGTGCCCTCGGCCAGCACGGTCGCCGCCATCAACTTCAGGACGGAGTTCTTGGCCCCGCCGATGGGGATCGTGCCCGCCAGCGGACCGCTGGGGCGCACGGTCAGGGCGGTCACCTCCCCAGTATGGTCCCGCCGTCCGCCGCCGCCATCGTGAGGGCCGCACCGTCCGCACCACCACGACCACCCACGAGCTCGACCCCGCCGACCCGACGGACCGGGCGCGCCTGGCCGCCCTGTGCTCACCGCGGGACGACCACCTGGTCGGCGAGGTCGACCTGGGTGACGACCGGTTCGGCTGCGCCGACGGGCCGTTCACCGCCTACGAGCGCACCGTCCGCTCCCGGGTGGGCGACGACGGGCGGCTGACCGTGACCGAGCGCATCGAGTGGCGCCTGGCCATCCCGGGCTGGGGCGTGGTCTTCGCCCCGTCGGTGCGTCGGCGCCTGGCCCGCCCCTCCCCCCACGCCGCCTGGTGGATGCCGCCCCACCGGCTCGACGCCGAGACCACCGTGGCCCTCTCGGCCCTGGCCGCCCTCACCCTGGTCGCCGGCTACACCGGCACGCTGCTGGGCCAGACCGCCACCTTCGCCGCCGGCGAGTTCGGCGTCGACGACCGCACCCAGAGCGCCGTGCTGGCCATCACCCGGGTCGGCGTGCTGGTGGCCGTGCTCCTGGCGGCCGCCGGCGACCGTCGGGGACGGCGCACGATGGTGCGGGCCTGCGCCCTCGGCGTCTGCCTCCTGACCGCCACCGGCGCCGTGGTCCCCGGCTTCGGCTGGCTGGGCGCCAGCCAGACCGTGGCCCGCGGCGTGTCGACGGCCCTGGCCCTGCTCATCGCCATCCTCGCCGCCGAGTTGGTGCCCGCAGGCTGTCGGGCCTGGACGGTCAGCCTCCTGTCGCTGACCGCCGCCCTGGGGTCGGGCATGGTGGTCTGGCTCCTGCCCCTGGCCGACCTGGGCGACGCCGCCTGGCGTCTGCTCTACCTGGTGCCCCTGGTCGGCATCCCCTTCTCCCTCTACGTTCTGCGGGGCGTGCCCGAGTCGGCCCGCTTCGAGGCCGCCCACGAGCGGCCCCGCGCCCACGCCCACGCCGGGCGCTTCTGGCTCCTGGCCGCCTCGGCGTTCCTCGGGTCGCTGTTCTTCGCCCCCGCCGCCCAGCTGCTCAACGAGTTCCTGCGTGACGACCAGGGCTACTCGGCTGCCCAGATCTCGGCCTTCACCCTGCTCACCAACACCCCCGGCATCGTCGGCATCGTGATCGGGGGGCGACTGGCCGACCGACGAGGCCGACGGGGCGTGGGGGCGGTGGCGGTGGCTGGCGGCGTGGGCCTGACCGTGGCCATGTACCTGAGCCAGGGGGCGGCCCTCTGGATCACCTCGGTGCTGGCCACCATCGTCGGGGCGGCCGCCGTGCCCGCCCTCGGCGTGTACGGACCCGAGCTGTTCGCCACCACCGCCCGGGGCCGGGCCAACGGCCTGATCTCGGTCGTCGGGGTGGTCGGCTCCGCCGTGGGACTGCTCACCGTGGGCGCCCTGTCGGACCGCCTGGGGGGCATCGGCGAGGCCATGCCCTACGTGGCCGTCGGGCCCGCCCTGCTCGCCCTGCTGATCGTCGTGGCCTACCCCGAGACCGCCGACCGCACCCTCGAGGAGCTCAACCCCGAGGACTCCTAGAGCGTGCGGATCCAGTCGGTGACGACCCCGGCGATCTCGTCGTCGGCGCCCTTCAGGTCGTGGCGCTTGCCCTCGACCCAGTGGACGGTGACCGGGCCGGGGATGGTGGCCAGGTGCTCGGCGAACTCGTCGGGGCTGCCGAAGGGGTCCTTGGTGCCCGACACGAAGAGGCAGGGTAGGTCGAGGGCGGGCAGGTGCTCGACCCGGAGGCGCTCGGGCCTGCCCGGCGGGTGCAGCGGGTACGAGATCAGCACCAGGCCGGTGGCGGGCAGGCCCTCGGCCACGGCCATGGAGCACATCCGGCCCCCCATGGAGCGACCCCCGAGGACGAGGGTGGCGGGGTCCACCCCGGCCCGCTCGGCCAGGGCGGCCGCCTCCTCCTGCACGCAGGCGATCAGCTTGGGCGCCCGGTCGGGGGCCTTGCGTCCCTCCTTGCGGTACGGGAAGTCGACCCGGGCCACCGGCAGCGGCGCCAGCGCCTCCTCCAGGCGCACCAGCGACGGGTGCTCCCGGTCCGACCCCGCCCCCGGCGTCAACAGCACCGCCCCGACGCTCACGTCGACTCCAGCAGGATGCGCCGGGCCGTGTCCTGCGTTTGCGCACGCAGCAGGCGGCCCGGCGCTGGGCTCACGCCGACTCCAGCAGGATGCGCCGGGCTGTGTCCTGCGTTTGCGCACGCAGCAGGCGGCCCGGCGCTGGGCTCACGCCGACTCCAGCAGGATGCGCCGGGCCGCGGCCAGGTCGGCCAGGCGGGCGGCGGCGGCGGCCGACGCTCCGCCGTGGTCGGGATGGGCGTTGCGGGCCTCCTCCCGGAAGCGGCGCTGGATACGGCGGCGGTCGAGGCCGGAGCCGTCGACCAGGCCGAGGACGTCGAGGGCCCAGCGCACCGGGTCCTCCACCGCCGTCCGGCTCCACGAGGTCGCCGCGCCCGAGCCACCCAGGTGGGCGATGAGGGCCGGTCCCGGCGCCCCCCGCCAGCGCAGGCCCTTGCGCACCGCACCGAGCACGACCCGGCGCTCGGGGGTGCTCAGGTCGGCGGCGGCGTACACCGCCCCCAGCAGGTACTGGGCGGGGGCGGCCTTGTCGTCGAGGTCGTAGGCCAGCCGCTCGCCGTCGCCCAGCAGGCGCAGGCGGCTGCGGGTGAGCCCGATGCGGTCGGTCTGGTAGCGGTAGCGCAGGCGGGGCTGGGGGATGCGGGTCCCCCGCTCGACCTGGTCGACGAGCCGGTGCAGGTCGATCAGCAGGTCGGGGTCGAGGTCACCGACGTTGGCGGCGGCGACGCCCCCGAGGAGGATCCCGCCGAAGCCGGGGGCGGGCTGGAGGGGCAGGTGGCGACGACCGAGGGCCACGCGGCGCGTCGGGGCGATGGGCCGCGAGTGGAAGACCTCGAGCTCGGCGAGCACGACCACGGCGTCACGGTACCGGTCACCGGGTCCCGAGGTCCGGCGCCCCCACCCGTCACACGAGCGGGTGGAGCAGCTCCCGCAGCTCGGCCGCCGCCGTCTCGACCGCTTCGTCGTCGGGCGGATCGATCTCGATGGCCACCCGCAGGGCACCGGCCCGCAGGCCGACCTGGGCCCAGGTGCGGCGGTCGAAGCCGTAGGGCGGGGCCATGGGCACCACGGTGGCGACGGCGTTGAGGGCGTCGCCCAGGGCCCGGGCGTCACGGGCGTTGCGGCGCAGCTTGTCGGCGGCGACGAAGAGCTCGCTCAGGACGTCGTTGACCGGCGGGCCGTCCTCGACGTCGTCGTCGGTGAAGAGGTCGATGATGCCATCGACCCGGTCCTCGTCGACGGCCTCGACGACCAGGTCGCCCATGTCGTCGAACTCGTGACGCACCCCCTCGTCGGCCAGGGCCTCGACCAGGCGGTCCCGGTCCTCGGGCGACCACTCGGCCACTTCGTAGACGACCTTGTCGGCCTCGGGGTCGAGCACCGAGTCGGCCAAGGCCTCGACCTCCTCGACGAGGTCGTCGACGGCGTCGGCGTCACCGGCGGCCACGGTCAGGGTGCCGCCCTGCCAGGCGTGGGTGATGCCCTCGGCGGTCAGGAGCCGCCCGAGCAGCTGGCGGGACTCGCCCGACCAGGCGTCGAGCTCGTAGCTGAGCTGGTCCTCCATACGGGGGGTGACGGTAACGTCGCCGCATGGCAGACGAACGACAGGTGCCCGACCGCAACCTCGCCCTGGAGCTGGTGCGGGTCACCGAGGCGGCGGCCATGGCGGCCTCCTGGTGGGTGGGCCGGGGCGACAAGGAGGGCGCCGACGGCGCCGCCGTGGACGCCATGCGCCACGTCCTCTCCAGCGTCCCCATGGACGGGATCGTGGTCATCGGCGAGGGCGAGAAGGACGAGGCGCCGATGCTCTACAACGGCGAGTCCATCGGCGACGGCACACCCCCGCAGACCGACATCGCGGTGGACCCCATCGACGGGACGACCCTCACCTCCCTGGGCCGGGCCAACGCCCTGGCCGTCATCGCCGTGGCCGAGCGGGGGGCGATGTACGACCCCGGTCCCTGCGTCTACATGGAGAAGATCGCCGTCGGGCCCCGGGCCAAGGGCCGGGTGTCGCTCGACCAGTCGGTGACCGACAACCTGAAGGCCGTGGCCGAGGCCAAGGGCACCTCGGTCCGGGAGGTCACCGCCGTGGTGCTCGACCGGGACCGCCACGCCGACCTGATCGCCGAGATCCGCGAGGCGGGCGCCCGCATCCGCCTGATCCCGGACGGCGACGTGGCCGGGGCCATCTCCACCGCTTGGCCCGACTCGGGCGCCGACATCCTCTTCGGCATCGGGGGCACGCCCGAGGGCGTCATCACGGCGGCGGCGCTCAAGTCCATGGGCGGCGACCAGCAGGGCCGGCTCTGGCCCCGTAACGACGGCGAGCGTCAGGCCGCCCTCGACGCCGGCTACGACCTGGACCGGATCCTCACCCTCGACGACATGGTCGCGGGCGACAACTGCTTCTTCGCCGCCACCGGCATCACCGACGGCGAGTTGCTCCACGGCGTCCACTTCCAGGGCGAGACCGTGCACACCGAGTCGCTGGTCATGCGCTCCCGCAGCGGCACCGTGCGCCTGGTCAACGGCCGCCACCGCATCGAGAAGGTCCGCGAGAACCTCGGCGGGTAGCCCCGGCGGGGCCCCCGCCCCGCGGCCGTGCTCAGAACCGGCCGGACATGGCGGCCACGGCCCGGCGGCGGAGGCCCCGCGGGGCCAGGCCGGCGAGGCCGCCGGCCACGACGTTGTGCAGGCCGGGCACGACCAGGGCCTTGCCCGCCCGGGTGCCGTCGAGGGCGGCCTCGGCCACCTGGTCGGCGCTCTGCCAGACGAAGTCGGGCATGCCGGCGTCGTCGGTCAGGCCCGCCCGCTCCTGGAACTCGGTGCGGGTGAAGCCGGGCTCGCAGACGGTGACCCGCACCCCGGCGCCCTTCAGCTCCTCGTGGAGGGCCTCGGAGAAGTGGCTCACGAAGGCCTTGGTCGCCGAGTAGGTGGCGTTGCGAGGGGTGGGCGACCGCGACGCCAGCGACGAGATGTTGAGGATCGAGCCCCGGCCGCGGGCCGTCATCGCCGCCGCCGCGGCATGGCTGAGGCGCACCAGGGCCAGGACGTTGACCCGGATCTCGCGCTCCTCCTCCTCGACGTCGAGCTCGGCGAAGGGGCCGTAGGTACCGAAGCCGGCGTTGTTGACCACGAGCTCGACGGGGTCCTCGGCGGCGGCCACCCGGGCCTCGACCCGGGCCAGGTCCCCGGCCTCGGCCAGGTCGGCGGCCAGGACCTCGACGGCCACGCCGTGGGCGACGCTCAGCTCCTCGGCCAGGGCGGTCAAGCGGGCCTCGTCACGGGCCACGACCACCAGGTCGGTCCCCTCGGCGGCCAGGCGGCGGGTGAGGGCATCACCGATGCCGGCGGACGCCCCGGTGACCAGGGCTCGGGTCCAGGTGCGGCGCATGGCCGGACGCTACCGGTCGGCGTCGGGCCCCGGCCCGATCCGGCCCCGCACCATCGGCGGCGGGTCCTCCCGGGCCCAGCCCCGGCCGGCCAGGAAGGACTCGCCCCGACCACCGGGCGCGGCACGGGCGAAGAGCCGGTGGGCGCCTCGCTCGACGACGTCGGACTCGAAGGCGGCCAGGAGCAGGCTGCCCACGCCCTCGCCGTTGGCGTCGGGGCGGACCTCGACGCCCTCCAGCCAGGCCTTGGCCCCCCGGACCCGGCCCCCGAGGACCCCGACCACCTCGTCGTCACGACGGCCGACGAGGACCACGTCGGCGCCGGCCAGGTCGGCGCCGAGGCCGCCGGCGTCGGGCGGCACCCGGTCGTGGACCTCGATGGTGAGGGCCAGGCCGCCCCGGCCGACCACCGCCGGCGCGCCGAACGCCACCCCGGCCAGCGGGTGCCAGGTCCGCAGGCCGTCGTCGTCGCGCCGTTCGGCCAGGAGGTGGAGGCCGGGGACCTTCACCACGACGTGGCGGTAACCGGCCAGGGCGCTCATGGCGGCGGGGATGCGGTCCTCGTCGAGATCGTCGGCCACGGTGACGTGGGGCACGAAGTCGAGGGTCCGCTCCCGGTGGAGGGGACCCGCGAGCAGCTCGTCGGCCAGACGGTGGACGGTCCCGATCGAGGGGCCGCCGACCTCGAGGTAGACGACCGGGTTCACGGGCAGGAACGACCGCACCGGGCCCAACGACAGGGTGAGGGGGCCGGTCGAGGCCGCTGCCCGTCGCACCAGGGCCACGGCGGCGGCCAGCTCGTCCTCCCGGACGTTCACCGGGGGCACCAGGGTCACGTGCGGCGGGACCCGCCCCAGGGCCGGGTCGCCCAGGGCCCGCCGCAGCCCGTCGACCTCGGTGGCCACGGGGGGCGGCACGAGGAGCACGACCCCGAGGCGGCGGCGCGGCATGCGGTCACGCTAGGGCCGGTAGCGTCGGGCGCCGTGCGCACCCGGATCGCCGCCCTGCTCGTCGCCGTCCTGGCCCTGGCCGCCTGTGGGGACGACGGCGGGGACGCCCCGACCACCACGGCGGCGGCCCCGGCCCCGTCGACGGTGCCGGCCGAGGACACCGTGGTGGGCCCGACCGAGGGGTCGGCGGCCTGCGCCGACCTGGCCGACCGCTACGTGGCCCGGGCCCGGGTGCTGTTCGAGACCGACGGCACCCCCAGCGATGCCCTGGTCGACCGGGTGCGGGCCCGGCTGGCCACCTTCGACGAGATCGCCCTGACCGCCGGCTGCGGCCAGGCCTACGTGATCGACGTGTGCGACGGCCTCGACGAGCTGACCGAGGAGGGCCTGCTCGTCATCTTCCCGCTCCTCACCGCCCAGTGCTTCTGAGCACAACCCATCGTTCTGGCCGGTGATTTCGGTGCCCTGGCACCGAAATCCAGGGCCAGAACCGGCGGGGGTCAGCCCTCGGTGAGCTCGGCGCCGTCGGAGAGGATGGTGACCTTGTCGTTGGCCACCTCGACGAAGCCCCCGGCCACGTGGGCGTGCTGGACGCCGTCGTCCACCAGGTGGATGCGGGCCTCGGCGTCGTCGAGGGCGCCCAGGAACGGCGTGTGCCCCGGCTGGAAGGCGATCTCGCCCCCACCGATGGTGCGCACCACGACCATGGACGCCTCGCCGGAGTAGAGGATCTCCTCCGGGGACACCAACTCGACCTGCAGGGGCATCGGCCTCAGTCCTTCAGCAGCTCGGCGGCCTTGGCCCGGGCGCTGTCGGCGTCACCGACGTTCAGGAAGGCCTGCTCGGGCAGGTCGTCCAGCTCGCCCTCGACCAGGGCGGCGAAGGACTCCACCGTGTCGCTGGTGGGCACGTGGATGCCCTTCAGGCCGGTGAAGACCTCGCCCACGAAGAAGGGCTGCGACAGGAAGCGCTGCACCTTGCGGGCCCGGTCGACGATGATCCGGTCCTCGTCGGAGAGCTCGTCGAGGCCGAGGATGGCGATGATGTCCTGCAGCTCCTTGTAGCGCTGCAGCACCTCCTGCACCTGCCGGGCCACGTCGTAGTGCCGCGAGCCGACGATCTCGGGGGCGAGGATGGTCGAGGTCGAGGCCAGCGGGTCCACGGCCGGGTAGATGCCCAGCGAGGCGATCTGGCGGGACAGCTCGGTGGTGGCGTCGAGGTGCGTGAAGGTGGTGAACGGCGCCGGGTCGGTGTAGTCGTCGGCGGGCACGTACACGGCCTGCAGCGAGGTGATGGAGCGGCCCCGGGTGGAGGTGATGCGCTCCTGCAGCTCGCCCATCTCGTCGGCCAGGGTGGGCTGGTAGCCCACGGCCGAGGGCATGCGGCCGAGGAGGGTGGAGACCTCCGAGCCGGCCTGCACGAAGCGGAAGATGTTGTCCACGAAGAGCAGCACGTCCTGCTGCTTCACGTCCCGGAAGTACTCGGCCACGGTGAGGGCCGACAGGGCGACCCGCAGGCGCACGCCCGGCGGCTCGTCCATCTGGCCGTAGACCAGGGCGGCCTTCTCGATGACGCCCGACTCCTGCATCTCCAGCCAGAGGTCGGTGCCCTCCCGGGTGCGCTCGCCGACACCGGCGAACACCGACACACCACCGTGCTGGGTGGCGACCCGGTTGATGAGCTCGAGGATGAGCACCGTCTTGCCCACGCCGGCGCCACCGAACAGGCCGATCTTGCCGCCCTGCAGGTAGGGGGTGAGCAGGTCGATGACCTTGATGCCGGTCTCGAAGACCTGG
>CAYTJS010000110.1:0-10866 GCA_964438115.1 uncultured Iamiaceae bacterium | reverse complement strand
GGCCCCGGCCCCACCGCCCGGTGGTGGCTACCCACCCCCGCCGGGATACGCCGCCCCGCCGCCGACCGGCTTCGCCCCGCCCGCCGGCGGGTTCGCCCAGCCCTACGGCCAGCCCGGCTACGGGCCCGACCTGGCCGGCTTCGGCATCCGCTTCGGCGCCTGGTTCATCGACGCCTTCATCGTGGCCCTGATGTACCTCCCCGGACGTCTGGTCCTGCAGCTCGGTCCGAGCGAGATCCAGCGCTGCACCGACTTCGACGGTCGCACGGCCCTGTGCGAGGTGCCCACGGGCGGCACCTGGGCCGTGGGCCTGCTGCTGTGGTTGGTGGCCTTCATCGGCACCCTCGCCTACTTCGGCATCCTCGAGGGCCAGCGGGGCCAGACCGTGGGCAAGAAGGTGGTGGGCATCCGCACGGTGGACGCCACCTCGGGCCAGGTCATCGGCACGGGCCGGGCCATCGGTCGGTACTTCGCCCGCATCCTGTCGTGGCTGTTCTGCGCCCTGGGCTACTTCTGGATGCTCTGGGACGACAAGAACCAGTGCTGGCACGACAAGATCGTGTCCAGCCTGGTGGTCCGCGACCGCTGACCGAGGGCGCCACCACGCCGGGCAACTGGTATCGTCAGCGGCCCGGGGCCGTTGGCGCAGTTGGCTAGCGCACCTGCATGACGCGCAGGGGGTCGGGGGTTCGAATCCCTCACGGCCCACCCAGAACAGCCCCAGGCCCGTATCCGATCAGGGGGGATCGGTGGGCCTGGGGCTGCTCTGTTCCCCGGCCTCAGCCCTGCCGGTCGGCCAGGACGGCCTCGGCGGCGTTGCGGCCGTTGAGCCCGCAGACCCCACCGGCGGGGTGGGTGGCGGCCCCGCAGAGGTAGACGCCGGGCATGGCCGTGCGGGCGGCGAAGCGGTCGGTCCACATCTGGTCGGGCAGGCACTCGCCCTGGAAGATGTGGCCGCCGGCCAGCCCCACCCGCTCCTCGACGTCGGGCGGGCCCAGGACCTCGAGCTCCTCGACGCAGTCGGCCAGGTCGCCGAACCCGCTGATCCAGTCGACCACCCGGCGGCCGATGGCGTCACGGCGGTCGTCCCACGTGCCCTCGTCCAGGTCGTAGCTGCCGTACTGGACGAAGGCCGAGAGCGTGTGCTTGCCCGCGGGCGCCACCGAGGGGTCCCACGCCGTCTGGAAGTAGAGCTCGGCGAAGGCCGGCGTGACCAGGCCCCGGCGGGAGGCCTCGAAGGCGGCCTGGGCGTCATCGAGGGGCAGGGCGATCGAGACCGGGGCCCGGTTGGGCCAGTCGGCGTCCGGCTCGGCGTGCCAGCGGGGGAGGCGGCTGAGGGCGGCGTTGACCTTGAAGGCCGGGCTGTCGAGTTGCCACCCCTCGACCTTGGCCCGGAAGGCGGGATCGGCGGCGGGGCCGAGCAGCTCGAGGGTGGTGCGGGGGTCGGCGTTGGAGACCACCGTGGTGGCCCGGATCAGCTCGCCGCCGGCCAGGCGCACACCCTCGCCGGGCACGATCTCGGCCACCGGGACGCCGGTGGCGAGCACGGCCCCGGCGGCGGCCGCCGCCTCGGCCAGGGCGAAGGAGATGGTGCCCATGCCCCCCTCGACGTAGCCCCAGGCCATGGGCACCCCCTCGATGCTGCCGAGGAAGTGCATGAGCTTGACGAAGGCGGTGCCCGGGTCGTGGGGGCCGGCCATGGCCCCGATGATCCCCTGGCCGTAGAGGGCCCGCCGCAGGCGGTCGTCGTCGACGAAGCGGTCGATGACCGCCGAGATCGGGGTGTCGTAGAGGGCCTCCACCATCTCGGGGTCGTGGCCCAGGAGCTCCTCCAGCTCGGCCCGCTCCGGGGCGTCGCCGACCCAGACGTCCCGCGGTCCCTCCCGCAGGGCCATCCGCATGCGGTCGAAGAAGTCCTCGTAGGCGAACTGGCCCTCGATGTCGGCGGCGCTGAAGCCGTTGGCCTCGAGGTGGCGCCGGGTCCGCGTCGGGTCCAGCCACTGGCCGTAGCTGGTGCCGTCCTCGAAGGGGCACCACAGCATCGGCTCGGCCACGAACACCCGGTAGCCGTGGTCGCGCAGGGAGAGCTCGTCGATGACCCGCTGGTCGAGGAGGCCCACGACGTAGGCGCAGGGGCTGACCTTGAAGCCGTCGTCGGCGAAGGGGGTGTCGAGGGTGCAGGCCCCGCCCAGGCGGTCCCGGGCCTCGAGCACCAGCACCGAGCACCCCGCCCGGGCCAGGTAGGCGGCCGTGGTCAGGCCGTTGTGGCCGCCCCCGACCACGACGACGTCCCAGGTCCGGGCGGCCAGGTCGGCCACCGGCTCGGGCAGGCCGACCCGGCCCAGGCGGGCGTGGATCCCGGCGCTCACGGGGCGAAGGGGACCCGGGCGGGCCAGCCGCCGGTCCGGTAGGCCCGGGCGACCAGGCGCACGAACTGAGTCACGGCGTCCTCGTCGCCGGCGAAGGGCCCCTGGCGGTAGCCGGGCGAGGCCACCCCCCGTTGCACCCCTTCGCAGGCGGCCCAGTCCTGGCGGTTGGTGAGGTCCCAGAAGTCGACGGCGTAGGCGGGGTCGAACCCGGGGTCGTCGGCCACGGCCGGATCGAACAGCCACTGGCACTCGACGAGGGTCCGGTCGGGGGCGAGGGGCTCCAGTCGGTGGGTCATGACGTAGTCGGGGTGGGGGCTCAGCAACAGGTTGGGCAGCACGCCGAGGTAGTGGACCCGACGGCGCCACACCTCGTCGAGGCCGGGGAGGGGGACGCCCCCGGAGCGGCCGTCGAGGGCCATCGTCTCGACCTGGTCGGCCAGGGTCATCCACCCGCCGATCCAGAGCCCGTCGTGACCGACCGAGTTGTTGCCCTCGGCCGGCGGGCTCACCCGGCACAGCTCGGGGTGCAGGGCGGGGCAGTGGTAGCACTCGTGGTAGTTCTCGACCGGCAGCTTCCAGTTGGCCGCCACCTCGTAGGTGTGGGTGGCACCCACGACCAGCCGCTCGGGGGCCCACCGGGCGAGTTCGTCGTCGAGGCCGCCGAGGTGCTCGGCCAACGGCGGAGCGCCACCGTCGAGGTTGACGAAGGCCCAGCCCCGCCACTCCTGCACCCGCAGGGGCACGAGCCCGTGGTCGTCGGGGTCGAAGCCGGGCGGGGCCACGAAGCGGGGCGTGTGCCGGAGGCGACCGTCGAGCCCGTAGGTCCAGGCGTGGTACGGGCACTGGAGGTGGGGGCGGCAGGCGGTGGTGCCGTCGGGGGCCAGCTCGTGGGCCCGGTGCCGACACACGTTGTGAAAGGCCCGCAGCGCACCATCGTCGCCCCGCACGAGCACCAGGGGGCTGCCCCCGACCGTCACCGCCCGGCGGTGACCGGGTTGGTGGAGGTCGGCGCTGCGCCCGGCGGCGACCCAGCCGGCGGCGAAGAGGTGGTGGCGCTCCCAGTCGAGCACGGCCGGGTCGGTGTAGGCGCCGGCGGGCAGCATGCGACCGGGTTGGCCCGGGCCGAGCACGGCGGCCAGGCCGGCGGGATCGACCGGGGCGGGACCGTTCATCGCGCGGTGTCTAGCACCGGCCCCGGACCCGTGCCGTCGGCGACCATCGCGGCCCGTCGGGGCGGCCCGGTCATTCGATCCAGGCCAGGGCCCGTTGGAAGAGGCCGACGGTCATGGCGTGGAGGAGGTCGCCGGTGGCGCTGGGGGCCCGGCCCGCCGCGGCCCGGGCGTGGGTGCCCTCGAGGATGATGCCGAGCTTGTAGCAGGCGAGGACGGCGTACCAGCTCACCGCCGCCAGGTCCCGGTCGCTGTGGCGGCCGTAGTGCTCGACCAACTCGGCCGCCGTGGGCAGGCCGGGGGCGTCGAGCAGGGGAGCCGGACCGGGGTGGTCGCGGTCGGGCCAGGTGGCGAGGAGCCAGCCCAGGTCGACGAGCGGATCACCGATGGTGGTCAGCTCCCAGTCGACCAGGGCGGCCAGCTCGCCGCTGTCGGGGCGGACGAGGACGTTGGCCAGGTGGAGGTCGCCGTGGATGATCCCCGGTGGGGCCGGGTCCGGGCGGTGCCGGTCCAGCCAGTCGGCGACCCGCTCGAGGCCGGGGATGTCGGGGCCGGGGTAGCCGTCGAGGGCGGAGTAGCCGTCGAGTTGGCGGCGCCAGCGCGCGACCTGGCGCTCGAGGTAGCCCTCGGGGCGCCCGAGGTCGGCCAGTCCCAGCGCCTCGTGGTCGAGGCCGCCCAGGACGGCGGCCGCCTCGACCACGGCCAGGCCCATCCGGTGCTGCACGGCCGGGTCACCGGCGTGCAGGGGCGGGAGGCCGGTGGTCGGGTTGACGCCGTCGACCAGGTCGGTCAGGTAGAACGCGGCGCCCAGGACGTCGAGGTCGGGGCAGGCGGCGACGAGGCGGGGGTGGGGGACCGCCGTGGCCTCCAGCGCGGCCAGGACGAGCGCCTCGCGGCGCATGGTCTCGTCGCTGTTGTCCCGCTTGTGGAGGGGCGGGCGGCGCAGGACGTAGGTGCGGCCGTCGCGGTCGAGGCGCAGGAGGATGTTCTGGGTCCCGCCGCCGAGCAGTTCCGTCCGCTCGATGGGACCCCGGCCCAGACCCTGGTCGTCCATCCACGCCCGCAGGGCATCGAGGTCGACGGGCGGGTCGGCGTCGGGTCCGGGGGCGTCGGGCATGCGGGCCATGATGGTCCACGATGCTCGACCTCGATGCCGACGGCCTGACCGGTGCCCTGCACGCCTCGGGCGCCCTCGACCCCGACGTCCGCGTGGTGGCCGTCGACCAGGAGCCGGTGGGGACCGGTCAGATGGGCGACTGCCTGCGCCTGGCGCTCACCTACGACCGTGAGGTCGACGCCCCCCGGACGGTGGTGGCCAAACTCCCGTCCTCGGACGAGACCAGCCGGGCCACGGGGATGGCCCTGCGCACCTACGAGGTCGAGGTCCGCTTCTACCAGGAGCTGGCCGACCGGCTCCCGGTCCGCTCGCCGGTGTGTCACCACGCCGACATCGACGTGGCCACTGGCGACTTCGTGCTCCTGCTCGAGGACCTGGCCCCTGCCCGCCAGGGCGACCAGGTGGCGGGCTGCACGCCCGACCAGGCCGCCCTCGTCCTCGAGGAGGCGGCCCGGCTGCACGCCCCCCTCTGGGGCGACCCGACCCTGGTCACCCTCGAGTGGCCGGTGCAGTGGTCCCAGGAGAGCCAGGACGCCATGCAGGCCATGCTCACCGTCCTCTGGCCCAACTTCGTCGAGCGCTACGGCGACGCCCTCGACGACGACGTCGTGGCCCTGGGGCACCGCTTCGTCGCCGGCCTGCCCGCGTACTACGCCCACCGGCCGGAGCCCCACACGGTGATCCACAACGACTACCGCCTGGACAACCTCTTGTTCGGCACCCCCGAGGGCGGGCCGCCCGTCGCCGTGGTCGACTGGCAGACGGTGGGCGTCGGCCCCGCCCTCCTCGACGTCAGCTACTTCCTCGGGGCGGGCCTGTCGGTCGAGGACCGCCGGGCCCACGAGGAGGACCTGGTCCGGGGCTACCACGCCGCTCTCACCGCCGGCGGCGTGGAGGGCTTCGGGTGGGACCGGTGCTGGGACGACTACCGGGCCTTCTCCTTCGCCGGGCTCCACATGGCGATCCTGGCCTCGATGGTGGTCGAGCGCACCGACCGGGGCGACGCCATGTTCCTGGCCATGGCCGGTCGCCACGGGCGTCAGGCCCTCGACCTCGGCGCCGAGGCCCTCCTGGGCTGAGCTCAGGTCGGTCCCGGGCGGTGGTCGGGGGTGATCGCAGGGGCGTCGGTGCGCAGGAAGTCCTCGCCGGTGCACAGCACGCTGGCCCCGAGCCCGATGGCCAGGCCGTACGTGAAGCAGTCGCCGTAGTTCAGGGCGGCGACGTGGCGGCCCTTGCCGTACCGGCGCCAACCGTCGAGGGCGAGGTCGACGGCGGCGGCGTCGACCGGGAGCACCTCGATGCGGGCCTCCCGGAGGAACCGGTCGACGATGCCGCGACCGGGGGCGCCGTACCGGGCCTCGAGGACGATGCCCAGCTCGACCACCGATGCCGCCGACATCACCAGGCGGTCGGCGTCGGCCATCGCCGCCCGGAGGGTGGCCGCCCCCGGCTCGGCGGCGAGGACGGCCACGGCGGCCGACGGGTCGACGACCAGGGTCGTCACGTGGGCAGGCCGCGGTCGTCGTAGCCGAGGATCCGGTCGGGGGAGCGGTCGTCGAGGACCGGCAGCGCGGCCAGCTCGTCGGCCAGGCGGACCAGCCGGGGCTCCAGGCCGAGTCCGCTCCGCTGGCGCTCGAGCCGTTCCCGGAGGGCGATCACGACCGCCTCGGTGAGGGTCTCGCCGGTGCGGGCGGCCAGCTCCCGGGCCAGACGGTCGGCCTCGTCACTCTTGATGCTCAGGGCCATGGGTGAAGTATAGAAATCGGTCATGATGTCCAGAACGGGGATCAGGTCGGGCGGGCCCGGCCCCACCAGCGCAGGGCCAGGCCGATGAGGACGAGGCCGGTGCCGATCAGGGCGTAGGGCAGGGCGTTGCCGCCGGTGCGGGGCAACCAGCCCCGGGGCTCGTCGATGGCCGGCGGGGCGGTGGTGGTCGGGGCCGGGTCGTCGCCGTCGACGTCGTCGCGGTCGTCGTCCCGGTTGTCGTCGGGGTCCTGGTCATCGGGGTGGTCGGCCACGGCGACGTTGATGATCTCGGTGCCGGCGGGTGTGCCGTCGGCCACGGTCACCTCGACGGTCAGGGTCCGCGTGGCCCCCGCCGCCAGGTCGAAGGCCGGCCAGGTGACGGTGTCGGGCTCGGTGTAGGTCACGCCCTCCGACCCGCCCTCGTAGGCCAGCTCGGTCGGCAGTCGGTCGGTGACCACCACGCCGTGGGCGTCACCGCTGCCCTCGTTGTGGACGGTGATGCGGTAGGTCAGCTCCTGGCCGGGGTCGACCACGGTGTGGCCGTCGTCCTTGGTCACGACCAGGTCGGGGGTGTCGACCGGCACGGTGGCCGTGTCCCGGTCGTTGGTCGGGTCGGGGTCGTCGGGGTGGGCGACCACCGCGGTGTTGTCGAGGCGACCGTCGTCCTCGGTGGCGGTGCGGACGTCGGCGTCGGCCAGCACGGCGACCGTGAGGTCGCGGTGGTCGCCCTCGCCGAGATCGAAGGCGGGCCAGCGCACGACGCCGTCGGCCTGCACGGCGCCGCCGTGGTCGGCGGCCACGAAGGTGACCCCGGGCGGCAGGGTGTCGGCCACCGAGTCGATCCCGGCCGCCCGCCCGGGACCGTGGTTGGTGACCCGCAGGGTGTAGGTCAGGCGGTCGCCGGGACCGGCGAGGTCGGTGTCGACCGCCTTGGTGATGCCCAGGTCGGGGCAGGCCCGGATCTCGAGTGGGGTGGCGTCGGGGAAGGCGGGCGTGCCCGGGAACTCGGAGCGCACCTCCCCCCCGAGGTCGGCGGTGAGGTCGACCAGGTGGGCCTGGTTGGTCACCGTCCCCGGGGCCATCGAGGCGGGGACGGCCACGTCGACCTCCAGGGTGGCGGTCTCGCCCTGTGCGAGGCCCAGGCCCTCGATGCGCAGCTCCCGGGTGCCGCCATAGGCGTTGGCGGTGCCCCCCAGGGGGTCGACCAGCGTGCCGGCCACGAAGGTGCGGCCGTCGTCGGGGAGGGTGTCGACGAAGGTGAAGGTGGCGGCCGGGCCGCGGGAGGCGGGGGCCATGGCCTGGTTGGTGACCGTGTACCGGTAGGTGACCACGTCGCCGGCACAGGCCGAGGTCGGCGTGACGGTCTTGTCCATGGCCAGGTTGAAGGGGCAGGAGGCGCCGTCGGCGTTGGTCACCGTGGGGCCGTCGGCCACCACCACCGGGGCGGTGGTCCCGGGCTCGTCGATGCGGTAGAGGGTGTCCTGGCGGTTGGCCACCTCGCCCGAGCCGTACAGCCACAGCCGCCCGAAGGCGTCGAAGAACACCGCTCCGGCGTTGGCCGGGGCCGCGAAGGTGGGCCCGATGGCGGTGGCGGCCCCGGTGGCGGGGTCGATGCGGACCAGGCGGTCCCGGGTACGGCTGTGGCCGTAGAGGAGGCCGTCGACGGGGTTGTAGGCGACGTCCTGGAGGTCGTTGTTGCCGATGGCCGGGTCCGAGAACGTGCGCACGACCCGGGGCGGGGTCTCGCCCAGGTCGATCTCGGCCCAGGTGGCCGTGGCGGTGCCCGCCGGCGTCGAGGCCGGGGCGTCGTCGCCCAGCACCAGGTAGTGGCCGTCGGGCAGGAACGTGCCCACGTAGGTGAGCTCCCAGGAGGGCGGGAGGCCCGTGGGCACCCCTAGGTCCTCCTCCGACCCGTCGGCGCCCAACCGCACCACGTGGTGGTCGTCGCGGCCCATGCCATACAGGAAGTCGTCGAGGGGGTTGTGCCCGAGGGCGTTGGCCCGCAGGCCACCGGCCCCCACGGTGGTCAGCCCGCCGGTGACCTGGTCGACCCGGGCCAGGGCCATGTCATCGGGGCTGCCCGTGGTCAGGTAGAGACCACCGTCGCACTCGAGGGGCTGGTGGCCGGCCTGACCCCCGGCGGGCTCGGCCGTGGTCAGGGTCAGGGCCGCGGTGGCCAGGAGGAGGGCGACGAGGCCGACGAGCAGGCCCCGGCGGGCGAGGAGGAGCAGGCGGGAGGACATGGCACGAAGATGCGCGCGAAAGGCATGAAAAGTCAAGAAACAGCAGGAAAGATCCCTCGAGGTGACGCCCGGGCCCGGCCCGGCGCCCTAGGTTGCGGCCGTGCCGACGTCACCGCTGCTCGCCGGGAAGGTCGCCGTGGTCACCGGAGGGGCCGGGGGCATCGGGGCCGCCACCAGCTCCCTCCTCGCCGCCGAGGGGGCCCACGTCCACGTCCTCGACCACGACCCGGGGCGCACCGAGGCCACCGTCGAGGGCATCGGCCGGGCGGGGGGCCGGGCCACGGGCCACGTCGGCGACGTCCGCTCCGGCGAGGTGGTGGCGGCCCTGGCCGATTCGGTCGGTCGGGCCGACGTGCTGGTCAACAACGTGGGCCACTGGGTCCGGGTCGTCGACTTCGTGGACTCGGGTCCGGAGCACTGGGACGCCCTCGACGCCGTGAACCTGCGCCATGTCCTGGCCGTCACCCGGGCCTTCCTCCCCGCCATGCTCGAGGCCGGCTCGGGGGCGATCGTCAACGTCTCGTCCATCGAAGGGGTGCGGGGGTACCCGCCCGACCCCGTCTACGCCGCCTACAAGGCGGCGGTGAACCACTTCACCCGGTCCCTCGCCGTCCAGGTCGGTGCCCGCGGGGTCCGGGTCAACGCCATCGCCCCCGACGTCACCGACTCCCGCCAGGTGCCCTACGACCGCATGGTGCCACCCGACCAGCGCCATCGGTGGCCCGACTGGGTCCCGGTCGGGCGCATGGGCGTCCCCGAGGACCAGGCCCGGGTGATCCTGTTCCTGGCGTCGGAGCAGTCGTCGTTCCTCACCGGCGCGGTGGTGCCCACCGACGGGGGCACGGGCGCCGCCGGGGGGTGGTTCCGCACCGGCCACAACCCGGTGGGGTGGACCAACCGGCCCCTCGACCCCTGACCGTCAGACGGGTTCGACCTCGACGGGGACGCCGTTCAGGACGGCGTTGCCCGACAGGGGGTCCAGCGCCGAACCGTCGGTGAGGAGGTTGACGTTCACGCCGGCGTGCTCCCGGGCCACCGCCAGGCGGGTGTCGGGACGGTCGTGGCCCCACCCGTGGGGGAGCGAGACCACCCCGGGCCGCACCTCGTCGGTGACCTCGACGGGGGCGTCGAGTTGGCCCACCCGGCTGCGCACCCGGGCGGTGCCGCCGTCGGCCAGGCCCAGGCGATCGGCGTCGTCGGGGTGGACCTGCAGGGTGCAGCGGTCCTTGCCCTTCACCAGGACCCGTACGTTGTGCATCCACGAGTTGTTGGAGCGCAGGTGGCGGCGCCCGACCAGCACCAGGTCGTCCTCGGTCACGCCGTCCATGGCCGCCGCCGCTCGGCCCAGGTCGTCGCGGATCGGCTCGCTCAGGACGTCGATGCGGGCCCCGGGCGTCTTGAGCACGCCAGGCAACCGCGGCTCGAGGGGCCCGAGGTCGATCCCGTGGGGGTGGGCGAGGAGGCGATCGAGGCTGAGGCCGTCGGGGTCGGCGCCGAAGCCGTCGCCGTAGGGGCCACAGCGCAGCATCAGGTCGACGAGGCGCTCCTCGGGGCGCCAGTGGGCGACCGCGGCACGGATCTCGTCGGCGTCGCGGTCGGCGATCGGGGAGCCGGGGGCCGTCTGCAGCGACTGGAGCAGGCCGTCGAACAGGAGGGCGTCCACCACGGCGGGGTCGGCGTCGGCCCCCTGGCCGGCGGCGATCAGCGACAGGCGGGCCAGGATCTCGTGCTCGTGGAGGACGTCCTCGGGCGGGAAGACCGGCGGGGAGTAGTTGGCCACGTTGCGGACCGCCAGCCCGTAGAAGGCCAGGTCGAAGTGGCCGCGGTGGAGCGCCGACGGCGGCGGGAGGATCACCTGGGCGTGGCGGGAGGTCTCGTTCAGGTAGGGGTCCACCGACACCATGAAGTCGAGCGAGGCCAGGGCGGCGTCGAGGCGGGCCCCGTCCGGGGTCGACAGGACCGGGTTGCCGGCCACGGTGATCAGGGCCCGCACCTGGCCCTCGCCCGGCGTCTCGATCTCGGCGGCCAGGGTCCCGACGGGGAACTCGCCCCGGACCTCGGGGTGGCCGTGGACCCGGCTGGCCCACCGGCCGGTGCGGAAGCCCCGCCCCCCGCCCTCGGGCCCGCGTCGCCGCGAGTGGGCGGCCAGCGGCCACATGGCGCCGCCGGCCCGGTCCAGGTTCCCGGTGACCAGGTTGAGGACGTCGACGGCCCACGCGGCC
>CAYTJS010000109.1:0-10970 GCA_964438115.1 uncultured Iamiaceae bacterium | reverse complement strand
TCTCCGCCGCCCTGCCGCCGATGGGCCGGCTCGCCACCTGGTGGCGAGCGCCCCTCTCGGTCGTCCTGAACGACCACCTCGCCGGCCACACCGTGGTCGACCTGCTGCCCAACGAGCACCGGGCGGCCTGGACGCCCGAGCCCGACCGGTACGAGCTGGTCCGCCCCGATCTGCGCACGCCCGACGGTAAACCGGCCGGCCACAACGGCAAGGCGGCCAAGGGCCGGCTGGCCCGGGCCCTGCTCGTGGCCGGCGACCTCGACGCCGGCCTGGCCGCCTTCGACCCCGGCGACCTCGTCCTCGATCCCGGACGCTGACCGGCGGCCGTCGTCGGCTCAGCCGAACGGCCGGACCGGCAGGGTGAGCGGGAGGTCGAGGGCCCCGACCAGGCCGGGTGGGGCGGCGGGCACGGCGGGAACGGCATTGACCACCCCCAGGGGCCCGAGGCCGGCGAGCGGGCCGGCGTCGACGCCGACCTTGGCCGGGTCGTGGACGCGCACGGCGACGAGCTCGAGGTCGGGGCGGCGGGCCACGGCCCCGACCGCCAGGGCCCCCACCCCGCCGGTGCCCCAGACGGCGACCCGGAGGGGCGTGCCGTCCCCCGCGCGGGTCATCACGTCAGCGCCGCTCGTAGGTGACGTCGCTGGCCTCGACGTCCCAAGTGGCGTCCGTGACCCCCTCGTCCCGCAACTCCCGCTTCAGCACCCGGCCCACCGGGCTGCGGGGCAGCTCGGTCCGGAACTCGATGTACCGGGGGAGGGCGAAGTAGGGCAGCTCGTCGACGGCCCACCGGAAGAGCCCCTCCTCGGTGAGCGTGGCCCCGGCCACGAGGGTGGCGGTCACCTTGAGGTCGTCCTCGGAAAGCTCGCTGGGCACGGCGTGGACGGCGACGTCGGCCAGCGCCCCGTGGGTCATCAGGATGCGCTCGACCTCGAAGCTGGAGATGTTCTCGCCCCGGCGGCGGAGGTAGTCGGCCTTGCGGTCGACGAAGAACAGGTAGCCGTCCTCGTCCACCCGGCCGACGTCGCCGGTGTGGTACCACCAGTTCCGGCTGGTGCCCACGGTGGCCTCGGGCCGACCCCAGTAGCCCTCGAACATGACCTGGGGCCGCTTGGGGCGGATGACGATCTCGCCCTCCGCCCCCACCGGCACCTCGCGGTCGTCGTCGTCGAAGATGCGCACGTCGAAGTACTCGTCGTTCACGATCCCCGCGGCGTTGGGCTTGTTGGGCACCCCGGGCGGCTGCCAGGAGATGAGGCTGGCCTCGGTCACCCCGTAGGCCCCCGAGAAGGTCTCGACCCCGAACCGGGACCGCAGGCGCTCGTCGATCTCGACCGGCAGCGGGGCGGCCCCGATGAGCCGCAGCGACGTGTTGGCCTCGGCGGCCCCCGACCGGGGCATCTCGGGGCGGTCCTCGTCGTGGGCCAGGAGGTAGGCCATCGTCCCCAGGGTCGAGGTGATGGTCGCCCCGGTGCGGTTCATCTCCGGCCAGAAGTTGGACACCGAGAAGCGGCGGTGGATCGCCGCCCGACCGCCGTGGACCAGGGGGCCCAGCACGGCGGTGACGATGGCGTTGAAGTGGAACAGCGGCAGGGGCGTCCACACCACGTCGTCGACCGTGCGGCCCCAGCACAGGCCGATCTGGCGGGCCAGGGCCTCGTGGTAGTTGTGGCTGAGCATGCAGCCCTTCGACGGGCCCGTCGTGCCGCCGGTATAGACGAAGGTGGCCAGGTCGGCGGGTCGGAGGTCGGGGGTCGGCGACCGGCCGTCGGCCTCGAGCAGATCGCTCCAGCGGTGGGCGCTGACCCCGTGGACCTCGCCGGGGTGGCCACCGATGACGACCAGGTGATCCAGGCCCTCGACGTCGCCCACCACCCGCTCGGCCCGCTCGACGAGGTCGGCCTCCACCACCAGCACCCGGGCGCCGGAGTCGGCGAGCTGGTGACGCAGGTACTCGCCCTTGTACGCGGTGTTGACGGGCACGGCGATGGCCCCACCCCGCACCGCCCCCCACCAGGCGTACATGGCCTCGGGCGAGTTCTCGATGAGGGTGGCCACCCGGTCGCCGGGCGCCACCCCCAGGTCGGCGTAGGCGTTGGCCAGGCGGTTGGCCACCGCGGCGACCTCGGCGGCCGTGGCCGTCTCGCCGCAGACGTCCAGGTAGGGGGCGTCGGGTGCGGTGTCCAGACGGCGCTCGAGCAGCTCGACGACGGTGTGCTCCTCCCCGGCGATCCAGGTCCCGGCGCTCATCCCCACACGGCCCCGATGCGGTCCGCCTCGCGCCGGCCCTGGGCCAGACCGGCGGCACCGACGGCGGCCACCGTGGCCGGGCTGAAGTCCATGAGGTTCCCCCCGGCGGCGGCCACGGCGTCGTCGTCGAGCTCGACCACGCCGACGGTGGCGCCGTCGCCGCGGAGGGCCTCGGCCTCGGCGTCGAGGGGCTGACGCAGGAACGCCTCGGCGTCCGGGAGGGCCCGGGACATCACCGACACGATCACCACGCGCTCGCTGCCGGCCACCAGCCCGGCGTTCGTGCCCGACAGCACCCCACCGTCCATGTAGCGGGCGCCATCGATGGTGACCGGTGGGAAGATGCCCGGCACCGAGCAGCTCGACGCCACGGCCCGGTCGAGGGGCACCCCGTCCTCGGCGCCCCAGGCCCGGAACGTGCCGGTGGCGGTGTCGTAGGCCGTGCAGCGGTAGTCCCGGTCGGGCCAGGCCGACCCCAGGCCGGCGCCCACCAGGGCGACGAAGTCGTCCTCGGCCATGGTCTCGGCCCCGAGGGCCAGGCCCCCGACGTCGCGGGCGATCTCCTCGTGGGCCCGGCCCCCGGTGAGGGCCTCGAACATGGCCATGCCCAACGCCAGCAGGGCCTCGCCGTCGACCGGCGGGGTCGTCGGCGAGCCGTCCCCGATCTCGCCGGTGGCCGCCAACAGGTCGGCCGGGGTGTGGCCCAGGGCCAGGCGGGCCCCGACGACCGAGCCGGCCGAGGTGCCGACGATGCGGTCGGCGTCGGTCAGGTCGACGCCCCCCTCGGCCAGGCCGGCGAGCAGGCCGGCCTCCCAGGCGATGCCGACGGGGCCACCCCCGCCGAGCACGAGTGCGGTGGTCATGCTGGTCCTCTCCCCGGCCCGGGGCCGGTCGGTCGTGTCGGTCGTGATCGGGGCGGTCGGGTCAACGATGCTCCTCGACGAGGGCGGCGAAGGGTCCGGGCCGGGTGACGGCGGGGAGGTGACCGCAGACCCAGGCCACCACCTCGGGCGGGGCGGGCAGGCGGGCGATCATCTCGTC
The DNA here is from genome assembly GCA_964438115.1 of uncultured Iamiaceae bacterium. Taxonomy (GTDB): domain Bacteria; phylum Actinomycetota; class Acidimicrobiia; order Acidimicrobiales; family DATDAH01; genus DATDAH01. The sequence goes on along the minus strand of CAYTJS010000109.1, from coordinate 7,679 downwards.
CTGCGGCCCGGTCGGCGCCACCGAGGCCGACGCGGCCAGGACGGCGGCGGTCGAGTCGTCCAGGGTCATGGTGGCCACGTCGCCGGCCGCCCCGCGGCGGCCGGGCACGTCGACGGCCACCACGGGAGGGGCCAGCGGGGGCACGACCCGGTCCCAGAAGCGGCTGGTGCTGCCCCCGCCGTGGACGAGGACGACGGGGACGGCCACCTCAGGCGAGCAGGCTGGGGTCGGCGCGCAGTTCACGGCGGGCGGCGGCCTCCCAGAAGCCGAGGAAACCCTCGCCGTCGCCGCCCTCGAAGAAGTCGAGCACCGCCGGCGGCAGCTCGGTGCCGCCGCCACCGACCTCGGTGAGCCAGGCCATGCGACAACGCCGTTCGAAGGCGACGGCCCGCTGGTGCACCGCCCGGATGGAGCCACCCAGGACGAACACCCCGTGGTGGGCCAGGACGGCGAGGTCGGCGTCGCCCATGGCCGCCACGGCCGAGGCCGCCGTGCGGGGGTCGTTCACCGCCCCGCCGTACTCGTCGACGAGCACCGCCCGCCCGCCGCCCAGCACCGAGCTCTGGTCGTGGCGACCGGGGACCCGGCCGAGGTCGGCCCAGACCGTCCCCCAGCGGGGATGGTGGTGGAGGGCGACGGGGGTGCCGGGGCGGGCCTTGTGCAGCTCGAGGTGCAGCGGGATGCCCAGGGGCGCCGGCCAGTCCCCCTCGACCACGTTGCCCTCGAGGTCGATGCGGATGAGGTGCTCGGGCCGCAGCTCGTCCCAGGTCAGCAGCCAGGGGTTGCAGAGCAGGGTGCCGTCGCCCTGGTCGACGGTGATGTGGCCGGCCAGGTGGTCGTCGTAACCCTCCCGCCACAGGGCCCGGGCCAGCAGGACCAGCTCGGTGCGCTGGTCGAGGGGCGGCAGCAGTCGGTCGCGGGTCGGTTCGAATCCCATACCAGTGGATTGAGTCTAGATTCAGCGGACGGCGGGGACGGACCGTCCCGGGCCGTCACCACCAGGACAGGACCAGGACCCCACGACCTTGACGAGCGTCTCGTGACCTCCGACCCGGCGCCCTACTGGGACCCCTACGACACGGCCATCGACGCCGACCCGTACCCGGTCTGGCGCCGCCTGCGGGACGAGGCCCCCCTCTACCGCAACGAGCGCTTCGACTTCTGGGCCCTGTCCCGCTACGACGACGTCGAGGCCGCCCACCGCGACCCGGCCACCTTCTCGTCGGCCCACGGCACCGTGCTCGAGCTGATGACCCCCGACGGGCCGCCCACGCACATGATGATCTTCCTCGACCCGCCGGAGCACACCCGAGTGCGGTCCCTCGTGTCCCGGGCGTTCACCCCCCGACGCATCGACGGCCTGCAGGACCACATCCGGGACCTGTGCGCCGAGCTCCTCGACCCCTACCGCGACGGCGGACGCTTCGACTTCGTCCAGGACTTCGCCGCCCAACTCCCGTCGATGGTGATCTCCGAACTGCTCGGCGTGCCCGGCGACGAGCGCGAGGAGGTGCGGCACCTCATCGACACCATGTTCCACCTCGACCCCGAGCAGGGGATGATCAACGACGTCGCCCTCACCGCCCGTATCGCCCTGTGGGAGCGGTTGACCGCGCTGGTGGAGGACCGCCAGGCCCACCCCCGCGACGACATGGTGTCGGACCTGACCACGGTGGAGCTGACCGAGGCCGACGGCACCCGGCGCCGCCTCACCACCGAGGAGACGGTGGAGTTCACCAACCTCCTCGTCAGCGCCGGCACCGAGACCGTGGCCCGGCTCCTCGGCTTCGCCGCCGTGGTCCTCGACGCCCACCCCGACCAGCGGGCCGAGCTGGCCGCCGACCCCACGCTCGTGCCCGGCGCCGTCGAGGAGCTGCTGCGCTACGAGCCACCGTCCCCCGTGCAGGGCCGGTGGACCACCACCGACGTCGAGCTCCACGGCACCGTGGTGCCCAAGGACTCGAGGGTGCTGCTGCTCACCGCCTCGGCCTGCCGGGACGAGCGGAAGTACCCCGACGCCGACCGCTTCGACGTCCACCGCTCGTTCGACCACCACGTGGCCTTCGGCTACGGCGTGCACTTCTGCCTCGGCGCCGCCCTGGCCCGGATGGAGGGCCGCATCGGCCTGGAGGAGGTGCTGGCCCGCTTCCCCGAGTGGACCGTCGACCACGCCGGCACCCAGCGGCTCCACACCAGCACCGTCCGGGGCTGGGTCCACGTCCCCGTCACCGTCTGAGTTTCATCAACCGATTGGTTGACAACAGTCCCGGCGGTCCGTACGTTTTCAACCCAATGGTTGATGATGTCGCTGACCCCCTCTCTCGGGCCTTCGCCGCGCTGGCGGACCCGATCCGGCGCGACCTCCTCACCCGACTGACGGACGGGGACGCCACCGTCGGCGAGCTCGCCGCCCCCTATCCGGTGAGCCTGCAGGCCGTCTCGAAGCACCTGAAGGTCCTCGAGGACGCGGGCCTGGTCAGCCGGTCCCGTGACGCCCAGCGCCGCCCGGTTCACCTGGAGGCCGAGGTGCTGGAGCTGGCGGTGGGCTGGCTGGAGCGCCACCGGCGCCGGGCCGAGGAGCGCTACCAGCGTCTCGACGACGTCCTCACCGAACGCACCGAGACCACCGACACCCCCCTGGAGGACACGGCATGACCACCGACGACACCCGTATCGAGGCCGACCCCGAGGTCCCCCTCATCCGGATCACCCGCAAGTTCGCCGCCCCACCGGCGTCGGTCTTCCGGGCCCACGTGGACCCCGACCTGATCGTGCGGTGGCTCGGCGCTCGGGCCCCGCGACATCGAGATGGTGATCGACATCTGGGACTGCCGGACCGGTGGCGCCTACCGCTATGAGCACCGCCGTGACGGCGAGGCCTACGGCTTTCAGGGCTGCTTCCACGAGGTCCGGCCCGACCACCTGATCGTCCAGACCTTCACCTTCGAGGGCTTCCCCGACGGCGTGGCCCTCGAACGGCTCACCCTCGAGGACGTGGACGGCGGTACCCGCCTTTTGGCCACCTCCCTCGTGGACAGCTTCGACGCCCGCGATGCCTTCCTCGCCTCGGGCATGGAGCACGGCGTCCGGGAGGGCTACCTCGCCCTCGACGAGGTGCTGGCCGGCTGATCGACCGGTCGTGCCTTGCACGACCGGGGGAGGATCGACCAGCATGCCGACGTGGAATTCGGCATCTTCCTGCAGGGGTTCGTCCCGGGTCCGGCGGCCCACACCACCGAGGGCGAGCACACCGCCCTCATGAAGGAGCTGGACTTCGTCCGCACGGCCGACCAGCACAACTGGAAGTACGTGTGGGTGAGCGAGCACCACGCCCTCCCCGAGTACTCCCACACCTCGTCGAGCGAGGTGTTCCTGGCCTACGCCGCCGCCACCACCGAGCGCATCCACCTGTGCTCGGGCATCTTCAACCTGAGCCCCCGGGCCAACCACCCGGTGCGCAACGCCGAGCGGGTGACCATGCTCGACCACGTGTCCGAGGGCCGCTTCGAGTTCGGCACCGGCCGGGGCGCCGGCAGCCACGAGGTGGCGTCGTTCAACATCATGGACACCGACTCCACCCGCTCCGAGTGGGACGAGGTCATCTGGGAGCTCCCCAAGATGTGGGAGCGCAAGGACTACACGTTCCGGGGCGAGCACTTCGCCCTCGACGTCCCGCACAACATCCTCCCCAAGCCCTACGGCGTGGGCCACCCGCCCATCTGGGTGGCCTGCGGCTCGCCGTCCACCTTCGGCAAGGCGGGCCGACTCGGCATCGGGGCGATCGGCTTCAACTTCAACCCCATCCATGCCATGAAGCCCCAGATCGACGCCTACAAGCAGGGCATCGCCGAGTGCGAAGAGCCCGTGGGCCAGTTCGTCAACGACAACGTGATGATCACCAACGCCGTGGTCTGCATGGAGGACGGCCAGCGGGCCCGGGAGATCATGACCCGCAGGGCCAACGGCTACCTCTACTCCCTGGTCTGCCTCTACCACGACACGTTCCCCAAGCCCGACGGCGCCATCGTCTGGCCCGACGCCCCGCTCCAGCTCACCCCGGAGATGGTCGACCTGGCCATCGACATGGGTGCGGTGCTGTGCGGGACCCCGGATGAGGTCAACGGACAGCTGGCCCGCTACGCCGACGTCGGCGTCGACCAGCTCGTCTTCGGCATGCCGAACAACCTGACCCACGACGAGGCCACCGAGTGCCTCGAGCTCTTCGGCGACCAGGTCATCCCCGAGTGGGACAAGGACCCCGAGCACCGGACCACCGCCATGCGGCGCTCGGCCGTCCCCAAGTACGGCCCCTTCGAGCACGAGCCGCCCCACATCGAGACGGTCTTCACCCAGGCCTGACCCGGCCTCCGGGAGCGGCGGCCCCCGGTCAGCGGTGCGTCAGCCGGTGTAGGGCGGCGTGGCCGTGACCACGTCACCGCCGCCGCTGGGCGGCTCGACCGGGGGACCGGGCTCGACGTCGGCCTCGAACACGTTGGTCACCGTGAAGGACGACTGGCTGAAGTCCAGGGCGGTGGTGATGTCCACCGTGCGGTCGTCGAGGCACTCGTGGTCGCCGTCGACGCACTCGTAGGTCACCGAGTCGGCGCCCTGCGTCTCGACCTCCTGGATCGTGCACTCCTGGTTGTCGTTGACCAGGGGCACGAACGCGTCCTCGGGCGCATCGGGACCGGCGGCGTCGAAGGTCACCGTGATGACCGGCAGGGACATCTGGTTGTCGTCGGTGCACCGCACCTCGACGACGTAGCCGCCGGTGGGGCCGTCCCCGTCGACGACCTTGGTGATGATCAGCGACCGCGCCGCGCCGCCCTCGGACTGGGCCCCCACCCCGGAGGTGAGACTCAGACCCACGGCCGCGAGGGCGAGGATGACGGCGAAGACCAGGGTGCGGCGCATCGGCCACAGGTTAGCCACCGAGGCGGGCCCGGGCCCGGTCCCGCAGCTCGAACTTCAGCACCTTGTTGCTGGCGTTCATGGGCAGGGCCTCGACGATCTCGACATAGCGGGGGGCCTTGTAGTTGGCCATGTGCTCGCGGGCCCAGGCCACGATGCCGGCCTCGTCGGGGCTGGTGCCGCCGGCGGGCACGACGAAGGCCATCCCCACCTCGCCCAGGCGCTCGTCGGGCACGCCGATGACCGCCACCTGGGCGATCTCGGGGTGGTCGAGCAGGAGGCCCTCGATCTCGGCCGGGTAGGCGTTGAACCCGCCCTGGATGAACATGTCCTTCTTGCGGTCGGTGATGTCGATGTAGCCGCGCTCGTCCATCACCCCGATGTCACCGGTGTGCAGCCAGCCGTCGGCGTCGATGGTCTCGGCGGTCTGCTCGGGCTCCTCGAAGTAGCCCGACATGAGGTTGTAGCCCCGCACCACGATCTCGCCCGGCTCGCCCCGGGGCACCTCGACGCCGTCGTCGTCGACGACCCGCACCTCGACGTCGGGGATGGCCCGGCCCGAGGTGGTGGCGATGGTCTCGGGGTCGTCGTCGTGGCGGCACATGGTGGCGATGCCGTGGGTCTCGGTCAGCCCGTAGCCGGTGACCACCGTCTCGAACCCGAGGGTGTCGTACATCCGCCGCACCATCTCGACCGGGATGGCCGCCGCCCCGGTGACGGCCAGGCGCAACGAACTCATGTCGAAGGCGTCCAGGTCGGGGTGGTTGAGGATGGTCTGGTAGATCGCCGGCGGACCGGGGAGCATCGAGATCCGGTCACGGGGCACCCGCTCCATGACCGTCGGGACGTCGAACACCGGCTGGGGCAGGATCGTGGCCCCCTTGATGAGCGAGGCCAGGATCCCCGCCTTCAGGCCGAAGGCGTGGAAGAAGGGATTGATGACGAGGTAGCGGTCGCCGTGACGGAGGCCGACCACCGTCGACCAGGCGTCGTAGGCCTTGATGCCGGCGGCATGGCGCAGCATCGCCCCCTTGGGGTTCCCGGTGGTGCCCGAGGTGAAGAGGATGTCGCTGGTGTCCTCGCCGTCGATGGCGGCGGCGCGCTCGGCGGCCGCCTCGGGACTCACCTCGTCGGCCCGGGCGACGAAGTCGGCCCAGGGCGTGGTCCCCTCGGGGGCGGCGCCCCGCAGGACCACGATCTCGTCGAGGGAGTCGAGGCCCTCGACGCCGCCGAGCAGGGCCACGTAGTCGGTATCCAGGAAGTCGGTGACGGTGAAGAGGAGGCGGGCCCGGCTCTTACCGATGACGTACCCGGCCTCCTTGCCCTTGAACCGGGTGTTGAGCGGCACCAGCACCGCCCCGGCCGAGTGCAGGCCCAGCTCGGCCAGCGCCCACTCCAGGCAGTTCGGCGCCCAGATGGCCACCCGGTCGCCCGCCTCGACGCCCGAGGCGATGAACGCCCGGGCCACCCGCTCGACCTCGACGGCCAGGTCCTCGAAGGTCAGGCTCACGTCGCCGTCGACGAAGGCCTCGGTGGCGCCGAAGGCCTCGGCGGCCCGGGCCACGACGCCGGGGATGGTGGTGGGCAGCTCGTCGGTCACGGCCCGGGATCGTATGGCCCGGCGGGGCCATGGGCCGAACGACTCATGCAGGCGCGGCGGCGGCCGATGGGACCACCACAGGTACGCCATGCCCCGTCCCCGCGCCGTCGCCGCCACCGTCGCCGTCAGCCTCGCCCTGCTCGTGGGCGGGGGTCCCGGCGCGCTCGGCCAGGAGGTCGACGGCCTGGCCGTGGACGTGTCGGTGGACGAGGCCAGCGCCGCCCTGGCCCGGGCCGAGGCCGACGAGGCCCAGCTCCGGCAGGAACTCTTCATCCTCCGGTCCGAGCGGGCCGAGTACGCCCGTCGCCTGGCCCAGCGCGACGAGCGGCGGGACCAGGCCGTGCGGGACCTCCGGGACGCCCGGGGCCAGGCCCAGCGGTTGGCCGTGGCCGCCTACATGGGTGCCGGCAGCACCCCCACCACCGAGACGGTGGCCTTCAGCGGCGAGGACCCACTGTCCTACACGTACCAGGCGACCCTGGTGTCGGACTCGACCGACGCCCGCTACCGGGCCGCCGACTACTACGACCAACTCCGGGCCCAGGCCACCGACGCCGTGCGCCGGACCGTGCGCCACCTCGACGACCTCGACGACGGGATCGCCGCGACCACCGCGGCACTGGGCGAGGCCACCGACGCCGTGCGCACCGCCGCCATCGTCCTGGCCGCCGCCGAGGAGGCCGAGGCGGCCGCCGCCCGGGCCGCGGCCGCCGTCGCCTCCGGGTCCTCAGCGCCGCCGGTCGACGGCTGGGTGCCCCTCGGCCAGTGGCCGGGCGGGCCGAGCTACGACCAGTGGGCCTCCCTGCGCCAGTGCGAGTCCGGCGGCAACTACCAGGCGGTCAGCCCGTCGGGCCTGTACCGCGGCGCCTTCCAGTTCGACCTGTCGACCTGGGCGTCGGTCGGCGGCGGGGGCGACCCGGCCATGGCGTCACCCGCCGAGCAGGACCACCGGGCCCAGGTCCTCTGGAGCCGGCGCGGCGACGCCCCCTGGCCCATCTGCGGGCGCTACCTGCGGTAGCGCGATGCCTCTCGTCGCCGCCGTCGCGGCGACTGCCGCCTACGGCGGCTATCGCGCCATTCCCGCGAGCTGCTCCGGCTGGCGCCTCCGCAGCGTCGCCCCCGGCCGCGCCCCTCGTCGCCGCCTCTGACGCTGCCGGTCCCCTTTGGA
>CAYTJS010000108.1:3218-10989 GCA_964438115.1 uncultured Iamiaceae bacterium | reverse complement strand
CACACCAACCCCCGGCTCAGGCCCCAGCGTGACCCACATCCCCGTCAGGAGAGCCAGAACTATGCGCCCCTTCCTCATTGGTCACCGAGACGGAGCTGGGTCCGCTCGCTATTCGCTCCGAAGCGACACCACGGCCTGAGGGGACAGTCGGGACACCGCGGCTCGGGACGGCAGACCGACGCAGCCAGCTCCAGCAGGCCAGCGACGGCCTGCCGGGAATCGTCGGCTTCACCTTCCCAAACGGATCCGCCGACCAAACGGCTGATGGCCAGTCGCCCCGCCGTACCCCGGCGAAGCTGATCGACTGGCTCACCGAACACCCTGGCCGCCACGCGAGCTGCGCCGGTTGTGACGGGTACGGGTCCAGGAGTGTGGCGCCGAGCGACACCGACCGCGACCTCGACGAGTGCCCTGCTGATTCCGGGCGCTGACCTCAACACGTCCTCGGTCTCGGCGGCTGCCGGATCCCAGCCTTGGCCGGAGAGCCATGCAGCAGCAGCGAGGACGACCTCGACCCTGCTCGACCGGCCGAGTTCCGCACCCAAGCGGACGAGCTCGTCCGCGGCGGCCAAGGTGTCGCTCGGGGTCGTGAGCGTCTGGAAGACCGGCCAGAGATCCTTGATCACACGTGGAGCAGCACGTCTGAGAACAACCTCACACTGAACCGCCACCCAGCTCGTCTCCGGGTCATACCACGGGATCGTCAAGGGATCAGAGTCCTGGAACCAGCGCTCCAGCGCGTAGCTGACCTCCGTCGTGGAGAAGCCGTTCCGCGCCGCCCCGCTCTCCATGGCCTTCAGCACCTGCACACCGACCTGTTCGGCCAGCAGCGGCGGTACGGCATTTCCGATCTGTCGAAACTGCGCCGACGGCGGTCCCGCGAACCTCACGTGGTCAGGAAAGGTCTGGATCCGTGCCGCTTCTCGGACCGTGAGCGTCCGGTGCTGTTCCGGATGGATGTACCAGTACCCGTCCCGGGCGATGTGCGCGGTGATGCTCCGACTCGGCTCGTCCCAGTCGAGCCGTTTGTATTTGTCGTCGAAGATGTCGTCGCGGTAGCGCTTGAGATCATCCGGGAGGTCCGAGTATTTGGTCGATGAGGTCATCTTCTCGAAGGCCCGCAGGTCGTCCTCGCGGACCGGCCGTGTGATGTGGTCGTGGATCCGACCGAAGTCGTCCCCTCGCATCTCCTCGCGACTCCTCGCCAGAAACCACCCGACGTCCGACGGGAGCTGGTAATCCCACCACCCGTTGCCGCCCCCGTCTGGTCGCGCGCCACCATCGACCGGCGGCAGATCACCGATGGCATCCCGCACCGATACCGGAGCAACGGGACCGGGCCACTCGAACTCGACCCCACCCTTGACAGCGACCATCAGGAATCGCTGCCGATGCTGGGGCACTCCTTGCTCGACGGCATGCACGAGCCTCGTGTGGACCGTGTACTCGCGACTCTCGAGTGCGTGGACCATTGTCCGAACGATCTCCATCCGGCCGCCCAGCGCCATCTCCGGCACGTTCTCGAGGAGTACGGCCGGCGGCTCGACCGCCAGGACGATCTCGAGGAAGGACTCCCAGAGGTCACGGCGGTGGTCGTGCGCCGCGCGGGTACCGGCCTCGACCAAGCTGCGGATCTTGGACTGGCCGGCTCGGGAGAACGGCTGGCAGGGAGGTCCACCTGCGACGATCGTGACATCGATCGCTCGGAGCGCGTCGATGACCCTCTCGATCGCCGCTGGGTCACCGAGGTCGCACTGGATCGACAGACCACCGAACTGGCCGGCGTGGGTCGCTAGCGCCACGGGGTCGTGATCGACACCGACCACGACGTCGAAACCTGCCGCCTGCAGCCCGGCCCCTATCCCACCAGCGCCGCAGAACAGATCGGCTGCACGCGGCCGGTCGAAGCGGTGGAGGAGGTGGAGCAGGTCATCCAGGTCGTCGACGTGCAGCGGGTGGGGTTCCACTTCCACCACGGGCCCTCGCACCATGGCGACCCCGTACTCGCGTAGCTTCGACGCCATCGGAGGGGACGCTACTTGGCTGGGGTGACACCCGAATGGACCTTCCACACCGGTCTGCTCGTCTAGTCTCGACCGGACGATGGCGGACCAAGAGAGTGCCGGAAGCGGTCCGAGGCCGGGCTGGATCTTCCGAGAGCGCGACTTCTACAACAAGCACCGAGACCCGATCCAGGGAGAGTTCTTCTCGACCGACGCAATCGCCGACGTGACAGATGCGTTGGTCCGGGAGGCGATCCAGAACTCGCTCGACGCCTCCACCGGACCGGGGGCCGTGGTGGTCCGGTTCGCCATCGGGACAGCCAACCCCGAGGTCGCTGACCGCTACTTGGACGGCCTCTGGGAGCACGTCGGTGCGGTCGACCCGGAGACAGCCGACGACCTCCGAGGCAACGCGTGCCGGTACCTAACCATCGAGGACTTCGGGACGACCGGGCTCCGCGGCGATGCGTCCCAGATGTTCGAGGAAGAAGGACAGGATCCCCCGAACGACTTCTTCTACTTCTTCCGCGCTGAAGGAAAGTCCGGCAAGTCCGGAGCGGACAGGGGTCGATGGGGAGTCGGGAAGTACGTGTTCCCCATGGCCAGCAGCGTCAACACCTTCTTCGCCGTCACGGCACGAGCAGACGACCCCGTTGACCCGCTGCTCATGGGCCAAGCAGTCCTCAAGAACCACCGGATCGGCCCGAAGCACTTCACCCCGGACGGGTGGTTCGCCTTGGAGACGGTCGACGGCCCGCTGCCCGCAGATGACGCAACGGTCACGGCCTCCTTCAGGGCTGACTGGGGGCTACAGCGATCGGACGAGCCGGGACTCAGCGTGGTCGTCCCGCACGTCGCAGAGACCGCGACATCCTCGAGCCTCACCGAGGCCTTGGTGACGGACTACTTCGGCGCTCTCCTCGGGGAGTCGCTGGCCGTGACCATCGAGGAGGAAGGCTCCTCGACGGCGATCGACGCTTCCTCTTTCGAGGCGGCCTTCGCATCCATCGACGCCGATGCGCAACAGCGCGTCCGCCCGTTCGTCGAGCTGTTCCGCCACGGACTCAGCACCGGCACCGAGGTCCTGACCCTGAACACGGTTGAGGGCAACCCGAAGTGGCGCTCTGAGCTCCTCCCAGAGGAGCTTCTCCAAAGGCTCCGGGACGCGCTCCTCGAGCCCGGGGGCCGGGCGGTGGTCCGTGTTCCGGTCACCATCAAACGGAAGTCACCCGCCTCCACCGACCCGACGTGGTTCGACGTCCTGTTGGAAGCTGATCCTGGAGTCAGCACGAAGGCACAGTTCCTGCGCGAGGGGATCCGCGTCACCGAGGTCGATTCCGGGACCCTGCAGGGTGTCCACGCCCTCGTCGTGATCACCGACCGGCCCCTCGCCCGAATGCTGGGCGATGCCGAGGGACCGGCACACACGACCTGGTCGGCTCGCACCGAGAAGTTCGTCGGCCAGTACGCCTACGGGCAGCAGTGGATCAGCTTCATCCGACGGGCTCCCAGGGAGATCCTGAGGCTGCTGCACACCAGTGATGATCAAGAGGATCGGACACTCGCGGCCCAGTTCTTCCCCGTGCCCAGCCAAGGGCCCGTTCGCACACCAGTTCCGGCGGAGGACGACGACGGAAAGGTCACGCCGCCTCCTCCGCCGCTACCCCCTGGCCCGGGAAAGCCCAGGATCGATCCGCTGCACCCCAATGGCTTCCGGGTCACGCTTCCGGAGTCGTTCGACGCCGAGACGGTCCGGATCTCCCTCGGCTACGACGTCCGGAGGGGCAACCCGCTGACGAAGTGGCGGGCCGAGGACTTCACAGTCGGGGACCTGACCATCGATGTGGCTGGCGGCGAGGTCATCGCCGCCGAGGACAACCAGCTCGAGGTCTCGGTCTCCGATCGGGACAAGTGGTCCATTCGGGTCACCGGGTTCGACCGGAACCGGGACCTCTACGTCGTGGCTCATCCCGAGGGACCCGACGAGTGACACGGCTCAACTACACCGGGAGACGGCGGATCACACGGAATCTGGTCAGCCTCGAGGTGATCGACGACACGCCGCATCCGCGCGCCTCACTCGGACCGCTGGACCTCTCGACACTCGACCTCCCTGACGATGCATCGGTGTCCCTGGAGGCCTTTCGCCAGAACCGCTACATGCGACTGGACTGTGGAACCGTCGGGTCACCCCTGGTCATCGATCGAGAGCCGCTCACCGACTTCAACGACGCCATCGGCATCCAGTTCCGGCTGAAGGTCACCGGCGAGGGCGGGAGGATCGTGGCGGCGGCGAACCGCATCCGCGCGTCGCGACCTGACCTCGACCACGGTCCAGCAGAGGGACTCCTTCCGTTCCGCTCCGCCGACTTGGGCGCCGCCCTGTGGCGGCTTCACTTGGACGACGGCGGCCCGGTGGTCGAGGTGAACCAGCGCCTCGACGACTGGAAGTCGTTCGCAGCGACCATCCAGTTCCGGGTCCTCGTCTACCCCGAGGTGGTCCGACGGATCGGTTACTGGCTCCTGGAGAACGCCGACCAAGACGAGGATGACGGCGTTCTCGCCGACTGGCGCTCGTTCGCCGAGGAGCTGGGGACGGACACCACGGACAGACTCGACGACGAACAAGCCCGGGAGGAGTGGACCGAGGACCTCGTCCAACGGTTCAGTTCCCGCCATGATCTGCTCAACAGCTTCCTCCGGGCGTCAGAGGACGGCGAACTGTGACCGCGGTCAGGCGGTTCACCCCGGCCGGAGTGGACGCCGCACGTCAACTCATCGCCCGCATCGACGGCGACCCCGGGATCGACGCCAGTCCGCTGCTGGACGACCACGACCTGACTGAGGTCGTCCCCGGGGTGGAGCCCATCGATCGACCTCGCTTCGTCGATCGTCGTGACGCCGCCGAGTACCTCCATCGCCTTCTCGCACCGCTGGAGCAGCAGGGTTCAGACCCTCTTCGCGACGTGGGGCTGTGGACGTGGTTGTCCCTGTACTGGCTCGATGTCCTGGCACCCCTGGACAAGGGTCAGCGCAGATCGGGTCACATGACACGCTGGGTACCGGCAGTGGACGAGTACTCCCGGTACTACCGTCACCTCCTCGCCGGGCCCTACCGCATCTACCACGCACACAGCGATGACCCCGACCGGGCCATGGCGCTCCTGGCAACGAGGGTCTCGAGTCCTGGTGAAGTCGTCGAGCAGTTCGCCTCGCGCCAAGAGATCGTCAACAACCCGAACCTCGTCCGGGCGATCACGCTGCTCTACTACGACCCGATCGCCCGTCGCCTCAAGAGCGGTGCCACCCGAAAGGGGCATGGCGGCGCCAGGCGACTGGCAGACCTGCTCCTTCAGCTGGACCTCACCTTCGACATCCACACGATGGACGCCGAGTCGGTCCTCGGCCTGCTCCCAGCGGAGTTCGACGAGTTCAAGAGCTGATCAGTCGTCGGTCACTCCGTGGTGGACTGGCAGGACGCGGGTCACCACGTATGCGACAGCGGGCGCCCGCAGCTCGCCGGCGGGGAACACCACGCAGGTCTCCGCCCGCCGGCGCCCCCCATCCTCCAGCACGACCTGTCGCGTTCCGACGGCCGTTGCGCCAGCCTCGAGCAGTGCCTCCTCGACGTCGACGTTGGCCCCCGCCGAGAGCGTGGCCACATCTGCCCGGTGCAGCCCTGACCAGCCGTTCGGCTTCAGGCGGTTCTGTCGCAGCTCCACGAACCTCTCGTCGCCATGCTCGTGAACACCGAGCCGGAGCCCGTGCGTCAGGCGGTCGTACTCCGGAGGCGAGTGACCACGGTCCAGGACGCGCAGGTCTCGCTCACCGGTCGACCACTCGATGTCGCCGATCAGCAGCAACACCTCGTCGGAGTACCTGACCCACCAGGTACGCGCTGAACCGCTGGTCTCCGCGCCGGCGGCCGTTTCACCGACGACCGCCTGGTCGCCACCCCTCGTCAGCTCGAAGTCAGCGAGCTCGATGACATCGTCGTTGCCTCGCCGCCTCACCAGTCCTCCCTCACGAACGTACCGAGCCTCACCAGCTCCCGGAAGTGGCGCTCGGTCTGCGCCGCCTCCGCCCCGCGCACTCGGACCCCCAGTTCGAGGTTGCCGTCCATGCCATGACCAGTCAGGTTGGCCGAAGTGATCAGCGCTTCCCTGCCATCGATCACCAGGACCTTGGCATGGAGCTTGGCGATGCTGCCCTCCTCGGCGCCCCAGGTGAAGACCTGCGGAGGTCGTGCCGGCACCGGCCACTTCCCCCTGATCTGCGCGAGGTTGTGGCCGTCCTCGTAGTTGCGGTCGACGATGAAGGTGACCACCACACCCCGCCGGACAGCGCCTCCCAGACGCTCGAGCACGCCCGCGGCGCGGGACGTGCCGAACCAGAGGTTGTACGCGACGACCAAGGCCGTGCGTTCCGCAGCGTCGAGCATCTCGCGGACCACTGGGAGCGTCGATCTCAACCCCGACCCGGGAGGTGTCGCACCGGTCCAGACCAGCTCACATTCCGGGAGGGCGCCCTGCACGACGTTCCTCGTCTCGTTGGCGGCTTCGAGGGCATCAGCGAGTCCCCGGGCTGGCGCGTGTGAGTCACGCCACCACTGCATGGCCCGCTCCAAGCGGTCGAGCGTCCGGGGACCGCTCCGGAGGCGTCGGGCGAGCCGGGACCTTCCGTCGTCGAGACCGATGGCGCCGGATCGGAGACCAGACACGATCTCGTCGATCCTCTCCTCGGGCTCGCCGAGGACGAGTTCGCTCACCGGACCCAGCATCAGAAGTAGGCGAGCGTGTCGCGCCCCAGGGTCGGCACGAGGACGGCTCGGTCCAGGAAGTGGTTCCCCACCTCGCAGGAGTTCTCCGCGAGGAGCAGGCACGCGTGGCACGCGGCACCGTTCAGCCCACCGGCGACGTGGAGGTGGCCGCCCCCGCAGAGCGGATCCGAGGCGCACAGCCCCGCTTCACGGAGCCCACGCTCCAGGACGGGACCCAGGCGATCTGGATCTGCCTGGTCGACCAACCCGCCCAGTGACCCCTCGGAGTCGTTCGAGGCGGTGTAGACCAGTACTCCGGCCATGGGATCCTCGCCCGAGGCGCAGTAGAGTCGCTCCCGCAGTGCGGACGACGAGTACCCGGCGTCGAGGCTGAGCGTCCGGATCAGCACGTGCCCGAGTGTGTGGACGAGCACGTATCGCATGCCCGGGAACGGGCGCTCGTCTCGGTCGCGGTCGAGCAGGTACTCGCTGTAGCGCGCCTGGATGAGTTCGGCGGTCGTCCGGACGTCGTCTCGGCGCTCCCAGTCGGACACGGCGTCCTCATCGAGCTGCACGAAGACGCCCTCACCCCGGAGATCGGTGCCAGGCAGCCAGTCGACCTTCTTGGTCCCGATGTGCGCGACGTTGGGATCGAGCTCGGCGACGTCAGCAGCCTCCCCGAGCTCGACACCCGAGTCGATCCGCGTGAAGCCCCTCAGGGCGCGGACCTCGCGCAGACGCCGGGCGGCCCGGACGCCGGAGACCGGCCCTCGAACACCCTCGGGGACCTCGCGGTGCTCGACCTCGAACTGCGCCGGTGGGACTGATGCAGGCGGCGGATCCAGGAACATCCGGTACTCGTCCGGGCGGAGCCCCTCGTCCTTCGCCTCGACGTGCAGCGCCTGCCAGACCTGGTCGACCGTGTAGCGCTCGAGCAGGTCCCCGACGTTGTAGAAGCCCTGCTCGATGCCCAGCCGGAGCTTCTCGAGCGAATCGGCGGCCATGAGCA
>CAYTJS010000108.1:0-3208 GCA_964438115.1 uncultured Iamiaceae bacterium | reverse complement strand
CCGCGATGTGCTCATGGCCGCCGATTCGCTCGAGAAGCTCCGGCTGGGCATCGAGCACATCGCGGTGGGGATCGAGGTCGTCCTGGATCGGGTCCGAGTAGGGCGGGATCGAAAGGGCGCTGGCGACGATGGGGAAGTAGGCGTTCGAGGCGCCGCGAAGGATCGTGCGGGGCCGTCGACTGCACCCGGACTCGTGGTCGGACGGACCGAACCAGGGTCGCCGACCGTCACATCCCTGGTGGGCCTCCGGGTCGAAGGCGTTGCCCAAGCTCTTCTTCTCCCGGCAGGCGTCGCACCGGATCTCCAGGTCGTTGGCACTCCCGGACCGCCCCTTGTCCTCGAGACGGAGGGGGCCCGGACAGGTGCCGGCCGCGTCGCCGTGGATCCACCGGTCCCACGGGAAGTCATCGACGTGGCCGTCTGCGCAGGCGATGAGGAAGCGGGCCGGGAAGGCCGACGGTTGAAGTCCACGGGGGTGTCGGTCGTCTCGCGGGCAGAGGAACTGCTTCTTGTGCGACGCCCAGTGGAACGCTGAGTAGGGGGCCAGCAGCCGGCACTTCCCGATGGGACAGACCAGCCACTGGGGGAAGAGGTAACCCGGGACCCCACCAAACTTGGCTCGCTCCGGAAGGGGCGGCCGGTAGAACGTCCGCACCTTCAGGGCCGCTTCGAGGCGCGGTTCGGAGACCCTGTCGTTGGCGGTCGGCCTCCAGTGGTCGGTACTGGCGATGATGACGGACAGGTCGGGAAGGTCGATGACCGCTCCCGGTCCGTGTTGGGAGACGACCTGGCTCGGCCGGAGCTTGCCGACTCGTGGCGTCTTCGCCTCTCCGCTCACGCTGCACCTCCATCGAGGTCGCCGATCAGGTTCACCGGCACCTCGTTCTCCACTTCACGCAGCGACCCCGGTGCGACGAACGTGCCGCTTCGCTCCCGCTCCTCTTGGGCGTCGAGGAGCCACTCGGTCTCGTCCCGCTTGTCGACGGGTACACCGCGGTTCGAGTAGCGCAGCCCTCTGTCGTCCTCCGGGACCGCCACCGTCCAACGGTCAATGGCGTTGAGGAGCTCGGCACGGGTCTCCGCTGCTGCTTCCGGACCCACGACGCTCGCCGCTCGCTCGGCCACTCGGTCGACGACCTCCTTCACCCAGGGCGATCCCGGGTCGATGGCTCCGGCCTTCTGCTCGGCAGCGAGTCCGGCGTCCCCGAGCCTGACCAGGGCGGTCAGGACGCCCTCCAGTCCCTTGTCCCGCGCCCTGGAGGAGAACGGTGTCACCGATGTCGCCTCGACGAACCGGTAGAGCGTCTCGTGGTACGAGTGGAATCGTTCGTAGTGGGAGATGTCGCGGGGCCTCGTCCAGTTGTAGACGGTGACGACCAAGCCCGGCGCCTGCCTGCCCACCCTGCTCGTCGACTGGATGTACTCCGCAGTTGTCTTCGGCTGGCCGTTCACGACCATGAGACCGAGTCGGTCGATGTCAACCCCCACGGAGATCATGTTCGAGGCGAGGAGAACGTCGAGCGGGTAGTCACCGGACGGCGGCTTGCCCTCCGGGAACTGCAGCTCCATGCGGCGGAGAACCTCCGGGACCTCGTCGGCCTTCTTGTTGCTCGTCAGCTCCTCGGACTCGTACAGGATTCGATCCGGCCAGACCCCAGGATCCCGCGTGTGCAGGACGCTGATGCGACCCGGGATGTCGTCTTCCACCAGTCGAACGGCTCCTCCGAGCTCGCGCAGGCTGTTGAAGTAGCCGACCAGCGTCATGTAGGGGTCGCCGACTACGGCGTTGTCAGCGTGGATCCGCTTCGCCCTGGACAGCAACGTCGCGTAGACACGAACCAGTGCGGTCTTGACGGACTTGCCGGGCGCGAAGACGCCGACGAACCGACGACCCGGCGAATCGCCCACTTCGACCTGCTCGCCGAACCACGAGTCACGCGCCTCGATCCCAGGTGGCGGAAAGACCTGCAATCGGCGATCGAACAGTGCACCGACCTGTCGGTCCGCACGCCGGATGGTTGCCGTCGAGGCCACGACCTTCGGCGGCAACGCACGAGCGCCGGAGCCGTCCGGGGCGCTGCTCAACAGGTCGATGGCCGCCTCGTACAGGCCGACCAGGGTCCCCAACGGGCCACTGATCAGGTGCAGCTCGTCCTGGATCACGAGGTCGGGCGGCTCGAGTGGTGCGGTCGGCTCGACGATCACCTTCCTCGGCTTCGTGTGCGAGCCCGAGTGCTGCTCCGCGCTCGACAGGAAGCCGTGCTGTGGACAAAGGCGGTCGACGCCGCCGAAGAGGGTCTGGACCCGACCGTTCCACGCCATTTGGGCGAACTTGTCGACCGTGGCGATGACGAGCGATGGGACCTCTCGGTAGATCTGCTGGTCGAAGGTGATCGCCGGAATGCCGTCAATGCCCATCTCGTTCCCCGGCGAGAACGGGCATTCGTCGTCCCGACACCAGAGCGTGACCCGCTCCTCGTCGTCGAGCGCGGTGTAGTCGCGGTGATCGAGTGCGTGCCCGCACCATGGACAGGACAGGATCTGCACCGGGTTGTCGTCCCGCACCGGTTTGCCGTCGGCCAAGTCCTGCAGCGCCTCCTTGGCCCCGTTCCCCCAGAAACTGTTCGGTTCGGAGTAGGCGCTCGGCGTCGCGCTCCGTCCCACCCACAGGCCGATGCTGAACGACCGATCGCCCCAATCCTGCTCGGTCACCCGCAGGTACTCACACGCGCAGATCAGCGTCGTGGCGCGTTGGAACTGCTGGATCGTCAACAGGCGCAGCGTGTAGCGCATCAGAACGCTCACGCCAGCGTCGTTGCGGTGGCCGCTGATCGGCGGACGTAGACGCCGGTGGGCCAAGGCGAACGCCGTGAGACCGAGGTAAGCCTCCGTCTTCCCGCCGCCGGTCGGGAACCAGAGGAGGTCTGCGGTCGCTCGATCCGGATGACCCCGGTCGACCATAGCCGGGAGGTTGAGCAGCACGAACGCCAGCTGGAAGGGGCGCCATCGACACCGCACAGCCGTCGGGATCGCCTCGCCCCGGCGCCGTGCCAACGACTTCACCGACCTCTCGCGCTGCAGGGCCATCGCTCGGTTCGCGAAGGCGAATGCTCGCCGAGCGAGCTCCGCGTTCTCGTCGTCACCGGTGAGGAGCGCTATGCCCTCACGAATCCGCTCCAAGACGTCCTCGCAGCCCTGGACGTGGTCC
>CAYTJS010000107.1:817-11028 GCA_964438115.1 uncultured Iamiaceae bacterium | reverse complement strand
CGGCGATCACCGCGGTGATCGCCGACGACCTGGCCATCGCCTGGCTGGGCGTTCCGGTGATGCTGGTCCTGGCCGTCATGGTCGGGCGGGTGTTCGTGGGGGCCCACAACCCCCTCGACGTCACCGCCGGCCTGGGCGCGGGGCTCCTGGCCGGCGGCCTCGTCGGCCTGGTCGCCTGACCTCCCGGCTCAACCCGTCAGGTCGGTGAGCACGGCGCGGCCGAGGTAGGCCCCGGCCTCCAGTTCCTCGAAGATCTGGGGGACCTCCGACAGGCTGCCGGTGCGGGACACGTGGGTCTTCACCTTGCCGGCGGCGGCCAGGTCGACCAGCTCCCGCATCTCCTGGACGGTGCCGACCGCCGAGAAGATCAGGGTGGGGTCCCGCCAGAAGAACTCGAATGGGCTGATCTCGAAGTTGCCGTCGCTGGTGGGCGGCAGCCCCACCCCGACGAAGAGGCCCTGCTGGCGCAGCATGGACAGGCCCAGCTGGAAGCCCGCCACCCGGGCGGCGAACACCAGGACGGCGTCGACACCGCCCTGCATCATGGCCAGCCCGCCGGCCTCGTCGGCCTCGACGGCCTGGTCGGCGCCCAGCGAGCGGGCGAACTCGAGACGCTCCTCGCCCACGTCGACGGCAAGCACCTGGTACCCGAAGGCCTTCAGGATCTGCACGGCGTAGTGGCCGAGGCCGCCGGCGGCGCCGATGACGCCGATGGTGCTGCCGGGCAGGATCCCGTGGGCCATGAGCTTGCCCACGGCGCTGTAGGCCGTGAGGCCGCCGCAGGCCAGCGGGGCCTCCTCGTCACCGATGCTGTCGGGGACGGCGACCAGGGCCTTGGCCCAGATGGCGTAGTGCTCGGCGAACGTGCCCATCACCGTCCCCGCCTGGGGGCAGTGCCGGGGGCGCCCGCCGAGGCAGTAACGGCAGGCGCCGCACCAGAAGGCGCCGCCCGCCCCGCCCAGGCCGAGGATCACCCGTTGGCCGACGGCGACGTCGGCCTCGGCGCCCGGCCCCAGGGCCTCGACCACGCCGATGGCCTCGTGGCCCAACTGGGGCGTGGAGACCCCCATCCAGTCACCCTTGGCCAGGTGCAGGTCGGAGTGGCACACGCCCGCGGTGCTGATGCGCACCAGGGCCTGGCCGGCGCCGGGCTCGGGCACGTCGAGGTCATCGACCCGGACCGTGCCGTCGTCGACGACGATCGCCTTCATGGTGTCGGTCATGGACCGACCCTAGAACGGATGAGGCGGCGGCCCGGACGGCCGCCCGCCGGTCAGGAGGAGAGGTCCTCGCTCAGGTCCGACGAGAGGTCGTCGGTGGCGTCGCTGAGGTCGTCGCTCACATCCGAGGACACGTCGGAGGACACGTCGCTGCTCAGGTCCTCGGCGTCGCTGCTGAGGTCCGACGAGATGTCGTCGCTGATGTCACCGTTGCCCTCGCTGTCGTCGCTGCTGCAGGCCGAGAGGCCGGCGACGGCGAGCAGGCCGGCGAGGACGAGGGCGAGGAAGCGGCGGGAACGGTGCTGGATCATCACCGCAGGAATAGCACCGACCGACCCCGCCCGGCCAACCGGCCTCCCGGAAGGGTAATGGGTCAGACTGGGGCCGTGACGACCAGCCTGGGGTACGACGACGTCGGGGCCGGCGACGCCCTGATCTTCCTGCACGGGATCGGCAGCGACCGCTCCCGCTGGCGGTGGGTCGTCGACCTGCTGGCCGACGACTTCCGGTGTGTGGCGGTCGACCTGCCGGGGCACGGGGACTCGCCGGCGGAGGGCTGCGACGGGGTCTCGGCCGCGGTCGCGGTGGCCGGGCTGGTCGAGACGCTGGGCCTCGACGACCCGGTCCTGGTGGGCCACTCGCTCGGCGGGGTCGTGTCCCTCGTGTACGGCGCCCTCTACGAGCCCCGCTCGATCGTGGCCGTCGACCCGGTGCCGCTGCACCTGGCCCACCTGACCGAGCGGCTGGCCCCGCTGCGGGACCGGTTGCTGGGCGACGACTTCGCCGCCGCCTTCGCCGAGTTCGAGGCCACCCTCGGCCCCGACCTGGTCCCCGAGCCGCGGCGCTCGGCCATCCTCGACGGCTTCCACCCCGACGCCGAGGTGGTCCGCTCGTACTGGGCCGGCCTCCTCGACCCGGCCGGCGTGGCCGAGACCCAGGCCGGCTTCGCCGACGCCCTGACGGCGGTGACGGCGCCCACCCTCATCGTGCTGGCCGACCCCCCGACCCCCGAGGACGCCGCCCTCCTCGCCACCATGCCCACCGCCACCGTCGACGTGTTTGCCGGCCGGGGCCACTACCTGCACCTGGTCGACCCGGAGCGGTTCGTCGGCCGCGTCCGGGCCTGGTTGGCCGCCCTCCCCACCTGAGGACCACTCGGCCGGGCCGCCGCCGAAGCGGCGGGTCGAGGTCGTGTAGGAAGGGGCCGTGACCGAACGTGACGCCGACCTGGCGGCCGACGACGGCGACGGGCTCCTCGACCGGCTCCGGGGCTGGCTGGACGTCCAGAACCACATCGACGAGCAGTTCCTCCGCCTGGCCGAACAGGTCGTGACCACCGAGGCCGGCGCCCTCTTCCGGGCCATCGACCGGGAGGTCATCGAGCGGGACGTGACGCCCGACGCCATCGACCACGGCGCCGTGTTCCTACCCCCCAATCCCTACAGCGGCGCCGAGCAGGACGAGGTCCTGGGTCTGCTCGACCTGCTGCACGGCCCCCAGGTCCCGGCCCTGACCGAGGCCTTCGTGGACTTCGCCCGGTCCCAGGACCTGTTCAAGCGTGTGCGGGCGGGTGAGACGTTCATCTTCCCGAGCAACCACCTCGAGCTCCAGGACCAGGGCTTCACCCTCGGCTACCTGCACAAGGCGGCCCAGGCCGACGGGGTCGACCGCCTCGAGCACCACGTGACGCTGATGATCGGTCGGCTGCTCGGCTATCTCCAGCTCGGCGACCGCAGCGTCATCGACGACATCCTGCGCAAGGTCGGCGGCGTGTTGAAGACGTTCCCGGTCAGCGGCTCCGAGGTGCTCGACGAGGGTGTGGTCACCGAGCGGGACCTCGACGCCCGCCTCAAGGTCTTCCGGCGCACGGCCAACGAGCGCACCCGACGGGAGTTCGAGCGCCTCATCCGCTCCAGCCAGGGGACCATCGTCCTGCTGGCCGGTGGCGGGTCACGCGACGCCCGAGACGACGCCGGCGACGTGTACATGCACCCGTTCGGCAAGTCGACCCGGTCGATGCTGGCCGGCGCGTGCGGAGCCGGGGCGTGGATCGTGCCGCTCTTCGTCGACTATGGCGAGACGGCCAGCCTCGTCGAGTTCGCCGAGCCGACGCGCATCACCGACCCCGAGCGCGTCCACCACGTCGGCGAGGTCATCGCGGCGATGGGCAACGCCCAACGTGGCATGGCCCGGGTCGTCCACCCCGAGGTCGAGCGGTTCCGCTCCCGGATCTACTACGAGCCGACCTGACCGACGGGCCGTCGATCACTGGCGGCGAGATCAGCGACGGCGCCTGGCCCCGAGGACGGCGGCGAGCGCCCGCTCGGTGGCGTCGACGTAGCCGCCCCCGAACTTGAGGGCGTGGACGGCCAGCGGCGCGAGCTGGTGGAGGGGCACCCGCTCCGGCCAGCCGTCGGCCAGCGGGTGGGCCTCGTCGTAGGCAGCGAAGCACTCGGCGCCGAAGCCACCGAAGAGCCGCATCATGGCCAGGTCGAACTCCCGGTGGCCGCCGTGAGCGGCGGGGTCCAGCAGCCAGTTGACGCCGCCGACCCCGACGACCCGGTTGCCCGCCCACAGATCGCCGTGCAGCCGGGCGGGCGGCTCGTCGGGCCCGCCCCGCTCGGCCAGGCGCCCGGCGACCGCCTCCAGGTCGGCGATGGCCGGCGCCGGCAAGGCACCGGCGTCCCGACAACGACGGGCCAGCGGCAGGAGCCGATTGGCGGCGTAGGCCTCGGCCCAGGTGGCGTAGGGGTCGTTCGGGAGGTTCTGACTGCCGGTCGGGCGGCGGTCCTCGCGCCCGAAGCTCGGGGCACCGGCCCGGTGCAGCGCCGCCAGCCCCCGTCCCAGGTCGGCCTCGGTGCCGGCGGTGGGGTGGCCCGGCTCGATCCACTCGAGCACCAGGGCGGCGGGGTCGTCGCTCACCGCCAGCACCTCGGGGACGGCCACGGCCGCCGGCTCGCGCAGCCACGAGAGGCCGGTGGCCTCGGTGGTGAAGAACCCCGGCGGGGCCTGCCGGTGCACCTTGGCGAAGACGACCCCGTGTCCGGTGGTCTCGACCCGGTACGCCTCGGCCACGTCACCACCCCCCACGGGACGGGCCCCCAGCACCTCGTCGTCGAGCAGTCGGCCCACCAGGGCGAGGATCTCCACGCCCCCTGTCTACGACACCCCCACCCCACCCGTTCTGGTCGCGGAAGCTGGGGACGCCGCGTCAGATCTGCTGCCGGGAGGGTGGCGGGGCGGGCCGACGATCTGGGGGGCCATGGCGACCATCCTGCGGGCCCCCGACCGACTCACCAAGGCCCAGAGGAAGAAGACGACGACCACCCTGTTCCTCGCCGGGCCCTTCGACGACGGGAAGATGGAGTCAGAGGTGGTCGGCGGCGACGGGTGGGACGGAGTGGTGCCCCGGTACGTCCGGAACCGGCGCCTGTTCCCCGTCGACGGCGACCTCGACGAGGTGCTCCGCATCGCCCGTCTGCGGCTGGAGGAAGCCATCGCGGCCCGGGCCTTATCGTCAGCGAGACCGACGGCGATGGGTAGCGTCCTGGCGGTGACCCACACCGACCCGATCGTGGACGTCATCGACCGCTGGCACCAGCACCTGCGCGGGCAGCTCCCCGGCGGGCTGGACGAGCTGCTGGCCGACGACGTCGTCTTCTACTCCCCCATCGTCTACACCCCACAGGAGGGCAAGGCGGTCACCAAGCTCTACCTGGAGGCTGCGGGCCAGGCCCTGCCCGGGGAGGGCGGTGGTGGGGACGACGGGGCGATCGTGGTCGACGACGACCGGCGCCCACCAGGGGCCTTCCGCTACACGAAGAAGGTCCTGAGCGGCGACACGGCGGTGCTCGAGTTCGAGACCACGGTCGAGGGCAAGTACGTCAACGGCGTGGACATCATCCGCTGCGACGACACCGGCCACATCGTGGAGTTCCGGGTGATGATCCGCCCCCTCCAGGCCGTCGAGATCGTCCACCGCCAGATGGCCCGCATGCTCGAACTGCTCCAACAGGGCGAGGACTGACTCGCCGACCCCGCCCGACGGCAGGTCCTGCTCGCCCTGACCGAGGGCCCGGCCTACCCGGCGGCGCTCGCCGACCGCCTCGCGGTGAGTCGCTCCAAGCTGTCGAACCACCTGACCTGCCTCCGGGGATGCGGCCTGGTCACCGCGCCCCGTGAGGGCCGCCAGATCCGCTACGAGCTGGTGTCATCCCGCCTGGCCCACGCCCTCGACGACCTGGCCGGTCTCGATCTCGTCGTCGACGACGCCCACGAGGATCTCGACGTCCGCGCCTGAGCACGCCCGGGAGGACCACCTGATCGTCGCCACCGTCCCGGTGTCGCGGGAGGCCCGGGCGCACGCCGTCGGCCGGAGCCGGCTCCTGAACGTGGCCACCATCGGGTGGAACACCGTCGAGGGCGTGGTGGCCGTCGCCGCCGGGGTGGCCGCCGGCTCGGTGATCCTGGTGGGCTTCGGCATCGACTCCGGCGTCGAGGTGTCCGCCGCCCTGATCCTGGCCTGGCGACTCCACCAGGAGCGGCGGGGCGGCGGCATGCAGGAGGCCGACGCCCGGGCCACGAAGGCCATCGCCCTCAGCTTCGCCGCCCTCGCGGTCGACGTCGCCGTCCACGCCGTCGGCGACCTGACGAAGGGAACCGAACCGGCGGCGAGTGCGGTCGGCGTGGCGCCCGCCGCCCTGTCGCTGCTGCTCATGCCGCTGCTCACCCGCGCCAAGGCGCGTCTGGCCCCGTCCTCGGCTCCAGTGCCGCCGTGGCCGACGCCGCCCAGACCGACCTCTGCGCCCTCCTCTCGGCCGTCGTCCTCGCCGGCCTCGGCACCAACTGGCTGCTCGGCTGGTGGTGGGCCGACCCCGTCGCCGGTCTGGGCATCACCGTGATCGCCGGCACCGAGGCCGTCCGCACCTGGAGGGCCGACGCCCTGGCCGACACCTGCTGCGTGTGAGGGCACGGCCAGTACCGCCCGGGGACCACGCGGCCTCCTGCGGGAGTTCCCGGGCACGCTCCGGCGGGGCGTCGTAGGCTCGCACGTGGAGGGGACATCATGGAGATCCGGCCGATCGTGGGGGCCGCCGGCGCGCTGGCGGTCCTGCTGGTCCTCGCCGCGCCCGCCGCGGCACCGCCGTACCACCCCGGGGGCCTGTGCGCGGCCCCGACCCCGGTGACCATCCGGGGCTCGGGCTTCATCCAGGGGACCAACGGGCCCGACGTCATCTTCGGCAGCGCCGGGCCCGACGTCATCGACGGGCGCGGGGGCAACGACGTGATCTGTGGCGGCGCCGGGGCCGACGGCATCGTCGCCGGGACGGGCGCCGACACGGTCTTCGGCGGCCTCGGCCCCGACACCGTGGACGGCGAGAGCGGCACGGACACGATCATCGGCGAGGAAGGGGGCGACGACCTGTCCGGCGGCGACCTCGACGACGAGCTCTTCGGCAACGACGGCGCCGACGAGCTCCACGGCGACGACGAGGCCGACCTCCTGTCCGGAGGGGGCGGGCCCGACGTGCTCGCCGGGGGCGCCGGCCGCGACGGGATCTACGGCGGAGAGCAGGCCGACCGCCTCGTGGGCGGCCCCGGTGACGACGTCCTCGACGCCGACGCCGGCAACGACACGGTGCTGGGCGGCGACGGCAACGACGACCTCGTGGCCGGCGACCAGGGTGACGACTTCGTCAGCGGCGGGCCCGGCGCCAACAACGTGTACGGGGGCGACGGCGACGACGTCCTCGTGGGCGGCCCCGGCAACGAGAACCTGTACGGCGAGCCCGGGAGCGACACCGTCGCCGGCGCCGGGGGCAACGACGTCATCTACGGAGGCAACGACCTCTTCCCCGACAACCTGAACGGTGGTTCGGGCAACGACACGATCTTCGGCGAGGCCGGTGACGACACCCTCCTCGGCGGCACCGGCGTCGACCCCCTCCACGGCGGCGCCGACACCGACGTGTGCGACCCGGGTGAGGGCGCCGACCCCGCGCCGACCGGTTGCGAGCAGACCGCCGCCGAGGGCCGGGTGCGCTTCGTGCTGCGCTGGACGCCGCAGGTCGACCTCGACCTCCACGTGACCGAGCCGGGCGGGACCCGCATCTACTACGGCAACCCGACCTCCCCGACCGGCGGCGAGCTGGACGTCGACGTGCAGTGCCGGGGCAACGGGGGCCTCGAGAACATCGTCTGGACCAGCGGTGACACGCCCGCCGACGGCGTGTACCTCTACCGGATCGACGAGTTCCAGCAGTGCGGCGACGGGCCGGCGGGCTGGGTGCTCGAGGTCTGGGTCAACGGCGTGAAGGTCCGGAGCCAGTCGGGCACCGGCGACGGCGGGGCCAACCGGTCCATCACCATCAACGCCTGACCGTCCCCGGGCCGGGCCGGGGTTAGCGTCGCCCGCATGCGGGTGGTCGTGGCCCTCGGGGGCAATGCCCTGCTGCGGCGGGGCCAGTCGCCGTCGATCGAGCGCCAGCTGGCGAACGTGCGGGCGGCCTGCGCCGCCCTGGCGCCGGTGGCTGCGGCCCACGAGCTGGTCGTGGCCCACGGCAACGGCCCCCAGGTCGGGCTGCTCGCCCTGCAGGGCGAGGCCTACGCCGCGGTGCCGCCCTACCCGCTCGACATCCTCGACGCCGAGACCCAGGGCCAGGTCGGCTATCTCCTGGCCCGGGAGCTGGGCAACCACCTCGGCCACAGCCGGCCGATCGTCACCCTGCTCACCATGGTCGAGGTGGACGGGGACGACCCCGCGTTCGGCGACCCGACCAAGCCCATCGGCCCCCGCTACCGGCCCGGCCAGGTCGCCGCCCTGGAGGCCGAGCACGGGTGGACGTTCCGCCCCGACGGCGACGCCCTGCGCCGGGTGGTCGCCTCGCCCCGGCCCCGGACGATCGTCGAGCTCCCCCAGATCCGCCTCCTGGTCGAGGCGGGGTGCGTGGTCGTCTGTGCCGGAGGCGGGGGCATCCCGACGGTGGTCGACCCTTCCGGTGGCCGACGAGGGGTCGAGGCCGTGGTGGACAAGGACCACGCCGCTGCCCTGCTCGCCGCCGACCTGGGTGCCGACGTCTACGTCATGGCCACCGACGTGGACGCCGTCCACCTCGGTCACGGCACGGCCGACCAGCGGGCCATCGCCCGCGCCGGGCCCGACCACCTGCTCGACCGCCATCGGGCCGAGTTCGAGCCCGGGTCGATGTTGCCCAAGGTCGAGGCGGCCTGCCGGTTCGTGCGTGACACGGGCGGCCGGGCGGTCATCGGCTCCATCGACGACCTCGCCGCTCTGGTCGAGGGCCGGGCCGGCACCGTGATCAGCGCCGCCACCGACGACGTCGACCTGCGCTGACGGGGTGGGCCCCGATGGGCGCCATGATGGCGCCATGCGACGGGTGGTCATCCTCGGGGCGGGCGGGCGCGACTTCCACGACTTCAACGTCGTCTTCCGGGACGACCCCGACGTGGACGTGGTCGCCTTCACCGCCACCCAGATCCCCGGCATCGCCGGTCGGCGGTACCCGCCGTCCCTGGCCGGCTCCCGGTACCCGGAGGGCATCCCCATCGTCGACGAGGCCGAGCTGGCCGACCTCGTGCGGCGGGAGGCGGTCGACGAGGTGGTGTTCGCCTACTCCGACCTGGCCCACGACGAGGTCATGCACCGGGCGTCCATCGCCCTGGCCGCCGGGGCGGACTTCCGGTTGCTCGGCCCGAAGGCCACCGAGCTGGTCGCACCCGTCCCCGTGGTGGCGGTGTGTGCGGTCCGCACCGGGTGCGGCAAGTCCCCCACCAGCCGCCGGGTGGCCGGCGTGCTGACCGACGCCGGGCTGACCGTCGGCCTGGTGCGGCACCCCATGCCCTACGGCGACCTCGAGGCCCAGGCCGTGCAGCGGTTCACGACCATCGAGGAGATCGACGCCGCCGACCCCACCATCGAGGAACGGGAGGAGTACGAACTGCCCGTGGCCCTGGGGCTCACGGTGTGGGCCGGGGTCGACTACGGCGCGATCCTCGACGCCGCCGCCGCCGAGGCCGACGTCCTGCTGTGGGACGGCGGCAATAACGACCTGCCGTTCTTCGCCCCCGACCTGCTCATCGCGCTGGTCGACGCCCTCCGGCCCGGGCACGAGACGACCTACCACCCGGGCGAGGCCGTCCTGCGCCGCGCCGACGTCGTGGTGGTGACCAAGGTGGACGGGGCCGACCCCGCCACGGTGGACGACCTGGTCGCCAGGGTCGGCCGGGTCAACCCCGACGCCACGGTGATCCGGGCCGCGTCGCCCGTGACCGTCGACGCCGGCCCGCCGCTGGCCGGCCGACGAGTGCTGTGAATCGAGGACGGGCCCACGACCACCCACGGCGGCCTGGCCCGGGGGGCGGCCGTCGTGGCCGCCGAGGCAGCGGGGGCGATCATCGTCGACGGCCGGGCGACGGCGGTGGGCTCGCTGGCCGACACCTACCGCCGGTACCCCCACCTGGGACCGGCCGTGCCCGCCATGGGCTACTCGCCCGGGCAGGCCCGGGACCTGGAGGCGACCATCGACGCCGCCGACTGCGACGTCGTCCTCAGCGGCACCCCTTTCGCCCTCGACCGCCTGGTGTCGGTCCGCCACCCCATCCGGCGGGTGTCCTACGACCTGGCCGAGGTCGGCTCCCCCACGCTGGCCGACGTCCTCGCCCCCTTCGTCGAGCGCTGGAGCGCCGGCCCGACCTGACCGGTCAGTGTCGGGTGACGGTCACCGGCAGGCTCGTGTACCCGTGCACGAAGGACGAGAACGTCCGCTCGGGTTCCTCCTGGACCTCGATGTCCTCGAAGCGATCGAGGATCTCCTCCCACAGCACCCGGAGCTGGAGCTCGGCCAGGTGGCGGTCGGCGTTGGGGCGATCGAGGTCACGGCCCCGGCGGCGGGCCAGGGTGCTCCTGCGGATCGACCGGTTCGGGCTGAGCACGAACAACGTCACCTTCGGCGTCACCGGCGAGGCCCGCCC
>CAYTJS010000107.1:0-807 GCA_964438115.1 uncultured Iamiaceae bacterium | reverse complement strand
CCGACGTCGTCGTCGACCACGACGGCTTCGGCGCCGACACGGTGATCGTCTCCGGCCCTCGGCCAAGACGGCAGTCGCCACCGCCCACTGCCTGGCCGGGACCTCCGGGCTGACCGTCGTCGGGCTCACCTCGCCCGCCCACCTGGACTTCGTGCGTGGCCTCGGCTGCTACGACGAGGTGCTCCCCTACGACCGGACCTCGGAGGTGCCGGGCGCCCGGGTGGCCTTCGTCGACATCGCCGGGCTCGATGACGGTGGGGATGTCGAACGTCCCCGAGGTCGCCCGTATCTCGGCGCCGCCCCCGTCGGCGGGGCCCGCCCCGGAGATGTTCTCCGCCCAGCTCCAGGTGGCCAAGCGGGCCGCGGAGCAGGGCCAGGCCGCCTTCGACCAACGTCTCGACGAGGCCTGGGCCGGGTTCGCGGCGGCGACGGAGGCGTGGTTGACGATCCGCTCCGGCGCCGGCCCCGAGGAGGTGGCGGCGACCTGGCGGGCCCTGCTCGCCGGCGAGGTCGAGAGACCGGGTGGGACCTGACGATGTGGGACAGCTGAGCGGAGATCCCGGCGGATGGCTCAGTCCGGTGGGGCGATGCAGCACCAGCCGCGGTTGACCAGCTCGGTGGCCAGGACCTCGGCGTCCATCCGCGCCACCAGTTCCTCGTCGCGGCGCCGAGCACGGTCGGTCGTCGACGACGACGGTCGGGCCGCCACCGGCGAGGGGACCGGGGCCTCCTCGGCGCCGGCGGTGGACTCGAGCAGGGCGATGAGCTCGTCGGCCTCGGCCACCGTGAACTTGCCGTTGGCCTGAC
>CAYTJS010000106.1:3616-11035 GCA_964438115.1 uncultured Iamiaceae bacterium | reverse complement strand
AGGGCCCGGGCCCGGACCGGATCGCCGGCCGCCAGCGACCGGGCCGCGGCCCGCAGCGTGTCGACGGCCCCGGCGCTCTTCCGGTCCCGCAGCCAGCGGACCGAGTCGGAGGCCAGCCAGAGGGCGAGCAACCCGGCGAACAGGAGCCCCGACCGGAAGGCCCACAGCCCCAGCACCCCGGCCACCACGATCGACAGCACCCGGCTGGCCACCCGACCCCGGTCACCGAAGCCGGCGGTGAGCAGCTCGTCGGCCACGTGACCGCCGTCGAGGGGCAGGACGGGCAGGAGGTTGACCAGGCTCCACGCCACGTTCACCCAGACCAGGAACCAGGCCACGTCGGCCACCCACGACGTCGGGTCGGCCCGCTGGTCGAGCACGAGGGCGGGGAGGCCGAGCAGGACGAGGCCGGTGAGCGGCCCGGCCAGGCTCACGCCGATGCGGCGGGCCCGGGAGGCGACGGGCCCTTCGGGGATGGTCACGCCACCGAAGGCGTGGATCACGACCCGGGACCGGACCCCACACAGGTGGAAGGCGACGGCGTGGCCCAGCTCGTGGACGAGGATCGAGCCGCCCAGCACCCCGACCCAGGCGGCGATGAGGACCGGGTCCTCGAGGGTCAGCCCCAGCAGCACCGCCACCAGGAAGAAGCTCCACTCCACCCGCACGGGCAGCCGACCCAGCCGCAGGGACAGCCCGTTCTGGTGGGAGTTGGTCACGCCGGGCGGGACCAACTCACGCAGTTTCGGACGGGTCGGACGGGTCAGTGGGGTCGGGGGTGGCCAACAGGCGGCGGCGCAGGGCGTCGAGGAGGCTGATGGTGGCGAACTCCCGGATGCGACGGCGGTCGCCGGGGAGCTTGACGAGCACGGCGTCGACCTCGTCGCCCAGGGCCCAGCCCAGGTAGACGGTGCCGGCGGGCTGACCCTCCTGCAGGTCGGGGCCGGCCACCCCGGTCACGCCGAGGCCCACGTCGGCGCCGAGGAGCCGCCGGACGCCGTCGGCCATCTCCTTGGCCGCCTCCATGGTGACCACCGGCCCCTCGCGCACGCCGAGGACGTCGAACTTCACCTCCGAGGCGTAGGACACCACCCCGCCCCGCAGCACCTCGGAGGTGCCGGGGGTGTCGGTCAGGCGGGAGGTGATGAGCCCGCCGGTGACCGACTCGGCCACCGCCAGGGTCAGGCCCCGCTCCCGCAGCAGGTCGAGGACCACCGACTCCATCGTCTGGTGGTCGCGGCCGAACACCCAGTCACCGATCAGGGGCCACAGCACGGCCTCCTCGGTGTCCAGGACCGCCTCGGCGGCCTCGGCCGTCTCGGCCTTGGCCGTGATGCGCACCTTCAGGCCCTCGATGCCGCTGGCCAGGAAGGCCAGCGTCGGGTTCCCGATCTCGTCCAGCTCGGTGATGCGGTCGGCCAGGATCTCGGCCAGGCCCGACTCGGACTGGCCCCAGGTGCGCAGGGTGCGACTGCGGATGACGGCGGTGATGCCGGAGCGCCGCTTCAGGTCGGGCAGCACCGTGCCCTCGACCATCTCCTTCATCTCGTAGGGGACGCCGGGCACGGCGTAGATCACCTTGTCGCCGATCGGGCAGACCAGGCCGGGGGCGGTGCCGGGCTGCTGGGCCATGACCGTGGCCCCCTCGGGGACGTCGGCCTGGCGCAGGTTGTTGGCCGGCATCTGGCGACCCCGGTGGCCGAACATGGCCCGGATCCGCTCCTCGACGGCCTCGTCCCGCAGCAGGGGCACACCCATGACCTCGGCGATCACGTCGCGGGTGATGTCGTCCTGGGTGGGGCCGAGGCCGCCGCAGACGATCACGGCGTCGGCCCGCTCGAGGGCGTGCTCCAGGGCCGTGCGGATGCGGGCCCGGTTGTCGCCCACCTTGGCCTGGTAGACGCAGTCGATCCCGTTGAGGGCCAGCTGCTCGCCGATCCAGCTGGAGTTGGTGTCGACGATCTGGCCGAGCAGCAGCTCGGTGCCCACCGCCAGCACTTCTGCGTTCATGCGGTCCCCGGTCGCTCCATGGTCGTGGCCAGGCGGCTCCCGTCCCGGAAGTACTGCCAGCCGCTGATGAGGGTCAGCACCACCGCCAGGCCCAGCAGCAGGTCGGCCAGGGCCTCGGCGGTGTCCTGCAGACCGCCGGGCCAGAGGGCGGTGCCCACGGCGACGGCCTGCACGAGGGTCTTCAGCTTGGCCACCTTGGTGGCGGGCACGGCCAGGCCCTTGCGGCCCCACTGCATGCGCAGGAGGCTGACGGCCAGCTCGCGGGCACCGATGATGACCACCGGCAGCCACCAGAACACGTCGATCGAGACGAGCATGGCCATGGCGCCGAGGACCAGCACCTTGTCGGCCAGCGGGTCGAGGAAGGCGCCCGAGCGGGTGGTGCCCTGGCGCCGGGCGATCCAGCCGTCCACCCCATCGGTGGCGGCCAACAGGACCCACAGCCAGAAGGTGGCCCAGGTGGCGCCCTGGTCGGCGATCATGGCGAAGAGGACCGGCGACACCATCAGGCGCGTGACGGTCACGAAGTTGGCGGGGGTCTTGATCGCCGACGGGCCGTAGCCCGCAGCCACCCCCGGCTCCCCCGGCTCCCCCGGCTCGACGCCGCTCACCGTCGCCGTCTCACGTGGCCACCAGGTCCGGTCCGATCGAGGCGGTGATCTCGACCTCGGTCATCTCCCCCACCCCCAGATCATCGGCCACCAACACGACCCCGTCGATCTCGGGCGCCTCACGGTGCGTGCGCCCGACCCCCGGCTCGTCGACGAGGACCTCCACCGTACGCCCCACCAGCTCGGCCCGCCGCGCCGCGGTGATGCCGTCCTGGAGCTCGCCCAGCTCGCGCAGGCGTTCGCGCACCAACCCGGGGTCGACGGCGCCGTCCTGGGTGGCGGCCAGGGTGCCCTCCTCGGGCGAGAAGGCGAAGAACCCGCACCAGTCGAGCTGGACTGCCTCGACGAAGGCCAGGAGCTGGTCGTGGTCCTCCTCGGTCTCGCCGGGGTAGCCCACGATGAAGTTGGAGCGGAAGGTGGCCTCGGGTTCGAGGGCCCGGATGGCCTCGATGCGGGTGAGGAAGCGCTCGCCGTCGCCCCAGCGCCGCATGCGCCGCAGCAGCGGGGCCGAGACGTGCTGCAGCGACAGGTCGAAGTAGGGGACGCCGGTGGCCAGCACGGCGTCGACCAAGGCGTCGTCGAGCTCGGACGGGTAGAGGTACAGCAGGCGGACCCGGTCGACCCGCTCGGCCACCGCCCCCACCAGCGGCACGAGGGCCTTGGCCCCCTGGCCCTGGTCGAGGCCGTAGCGGGCCAGGTCCTGGGCCACCAGCACCACCTCGCGGGCGCCCAGGGCGTCGACCTCGGCCAGCACCGACTCGACGGGCCGGGAGCGCTGCGGCCCCCGGAAGCTGGGGATGGCGCAGAAGCCGCAGGCCCGGTCACAGCCCTCGGCCACCTTCACATAGGCCCACGGGGCGGTGGCGGGCGGGCGGGGCAGCTCGAGCAGGTCGAAGGCCGGGAGGCCGGGCTTGGGGCCGATGCTCACCGGCACACCGAAGCCGGCCACCTGATCGACCTCGGGCAGGGCCTCGGCCAGCTCGTCGCCGTAGCGCTCGGCCAGGCAGCCGGTCACCACCAGACGGGCACCGGGGCCCCGCCGGTCGGAGAGGGCGAGCACGGTGTCGATGGACTCCTGGCGGGCCTCCTCGACGAAGGCGCAGGTGTTGACGACCACCACGTCGGCGTCGGCGGGGTCCTCGGCGGGCTCGTAGCCGTCGGCCCGCAGCTTGCCCACGAGCTTGTCCGAGTCGACCTGGTTCTTCGGACAGCCGAGGGTCTCCACCCAGAACCGGGACGCCATCGCCCCGGAGGGTACCGGCGCCGCCCCTGGCGGCCGTCGGTCAGTGGGAGTCGGCCAGGACCTCGTCCAGCTCGGCCTCGGTCATCAGCACGGCCCGGGCCTTGGAGCCCTCGGAGGGCCCGACCACGCCCCGCTGCTCCAGCAGGTCCATCAGCCGGCCGGCCCGGGCGAAGCCCACCCGCAGCTTGCGCTGCAGCATGGAGGTCGACCCGAGCTGGGACCGCACCACCAGGTCCATGGCCTGCAGGAGCAGGTCGTCGTCCTCGTCGCCACCGGCTCCGCCGCTGCCCCCACCGGGGCCGCCGGCATCACCCTCGACGCCCTCGACGTAGTGGACCTCGGGCGACTGGCGGCGCCAGTGGCCGACCACCTGGCGCACCTCCTCCTCGGTCACCCAGGCGCCCTGGAGACGTTGGGGGATGCTGCTGGAGGCGTCGAGCAGGAGCATGTCGCCCTGGCCGACCAGACGCTCGGCCCCGGGCTGGTCGAGGATGACCCGGCTGTCGGCCAGGCTGGACACGGCGAAGGCCAGGCGGGCCGGGATGTTGGCCTTGATCACGCCGGTGATGACGTTGACCGACGGCCGCTGGGTGGCGATGACGAGGTGGATGCCAACGGCCCGGGCCTTCTGGGCGATGCGGCAGATGGAGTCCTCGACGTCGCGGGCGGCGACCATCATCAGGTCGTTCAGCTCGTCGACCACGACGAGGATGTAGGGCAGGCGCTCGTAGGGCTGGTCGTTGACGTCGTTCTCGAGCTGGCCGGCGTCGATCATGCTGTTGTAGCCCCCGAGGTCGCGCACCCCGACCTGGTGCAGGACCTCGTAGCGGCGGTCCATCTCGCGGGTGGCCCAGGCCAGGGCGTTGGCCGCCTTCTTGGGGTCGACCACCACCTGGGTGAGCAGGTGGGGCAGGCGGTCGTACTGGCCCAGCTCGACCATCTTCGGGTCGATGAGGATCATGCGGACGTCGTCGGGCGTCGAGCGCATCAGCACCGAGGTGATGATCGAGTTGATGCAGCTCGACTTGCCCGCCCCGGTGGCGCCGGCGATGAGGAGGTGGGGCATCTTGGCCAGGTCGGCGACGTGCGTGCGCCCACCGATGTCGCGGCCCATGGGCACGGCGAGGGGGGCGGTGGCCTGGCGGGTCTCGGGAGCGGCGACCAGGTCGCCCAGGGCCACCACCTCGCGCTTCACGTTGGGGACCTCGACGCCGATGGCCTGCTTGCCCGGGATGGGCGCCAGGATGCGCACGTCGGGGCTGGCCATGGCGTAGGCGATGTCCTTGTGCAGGCTGGTGACCCGGGCCACCTTCACGCCCGGGGCCAGCTCCAGCTCGTAGCGGGTGACGGTGGGGCCGACGACCATGCCGACCAGGCGGGTGCTGACGTCGTGCTCGGCCAGGGCGGCCTCGAGGCGGCGGCCGGTCTCCTCGACCAGCTTGCGGTCGACGTCCTGACGGCCGAGACGCTCGAGGGCGCGGGCCGGCGGCAGCTTCCACGACCCCCTGGGGGCGGGCACGGCGCCACCGTGGTCGTCGAGGACGATCTCGGGCTGGTCGGCCGACAGGTCGAGGCGGGGTGCGGTGGCGTCGACGTCGTCGGCGACGGGCTCGGTCTCGGGGACCTCGTCGAGGGGCTCGTCGGCCAGGTCGGCGTCCTGGTCGAAGAAGCCGCCGGTGTCGACCTCGACCGGCTCCCGGTCGCCCCCGCCCACCTCGAAGAGGGAATGGAAGGCCCGGACCACGGCTCGCCCGGCCGGGGCCACGGCGGCGGCCAGGCGGCGGCCGATGGTGTGGACCGAGCCCCGGGTGGCCAGGACCAGGCCCAGCACCCCGAGGGTCACGAGCACGAGCACGGCGCCCCAGGTGTCGAGGGCGGCGCTCAGGGGACGGCCCACCGCGGTGCCCAGCACGCCCCCGGCGGCGGCGAAGTCGGCGGCCCGATCACCGAAGGCGGGCTCGCCCCGGCCCAGGTGGAGGAGGCCGGTGGCGGCGATGCCGAGGAGCACGGCCCCCAGGGCCAGGCGGGCCCCCAGGAGGGGGTCGGGCTCGGCGTCGCCCTCGGGGTCGGGGGCGTCGCGCAGCAGGAGCAGGCCGGCGAGGAGCAGCACCACGGGCAGGAACCAGCGCACCAGGCCGATCAGGGCGCCGGTGCCGACGTCGATGCCGTTGCCGACGGGGCCGGCGAGGCCGCCGTAGATGCCCAGGGCGGCCAGCACGCCGAGGGCGATGAGCACCACCCCGGCGACGTCGCGGCCCCGCTCGCTGAGGGTCAAACCCACCTTGGAGGGCTCGGGGGCCTTCCGGGCGGTCGTCTTCCTGGCCGGGGCCTTCTTGGCGGGCGCCTTCTTCGACCGGGCCGAGCTGGTCCGGGACCGGGAGGCGTTGGCCGGGCGCGAGCGGGAGGAGGAAGCCACAGTGACCTCAACCGTAACAGCGGCCCCACCCGCCCCTCAGGGATTCCCGTTTCCGGTCGCGGGATCGGGCGCGGCGACCCGACTCCCTGCTGCCAGAACGGCGGTTCAAAACTCTCCGTGGTCGCGGCAACGCGGGGCGTGGCCGGTGGGGGTCACGTCGACCCGGGCGCGACGGCCGCAGGTGGGGCAGAACCGGGGCGG
This sequence comes from uncultured Iamiaceae bacterium, assembly GCA_964438115.1. Taxonomy (GTDB): domain Bacteria; phylum Actinomycetota; class Acidimicrobiia; order Acidimicrobiales; family DATDAH01; genus DATDAH01. The sequence goes on along the minus strand of CAYTJS010000106.1, from coordinate 4,554 downwards.
GTCGAGGGGGCGGGTGCAGCCGCCGCACTCGTCGGCGGGGCGGCCGCAGCCGGTGCAGAAGGCGGGCTCGGTCACAGCCCCTTGGACAGCGACCCGATGGGCATGCGGAGGTCCTCCAGCATGGACAGGTCCTCCTCGGGTGAACGGCCCAGGGTGGTCAGGTAGTTGCCCACGATGAGGGCGTTGATGCCCGCCGTCAGGCCCAGGGCCTGCAGCTCGCGCAGGGTGACCTCGCGGCCGCCGGCGTAGCGCAGGATCACGTCGGGCAGGCCCAGGCGGAAGAGGGCGATCCAGCGGATGGCCTCCAGCGGCTCGACCAGGGGCCGGTCGGCCAGCGGCGTGCCCGGGCGGGGGTTCAGGAAGTTGACCGGCACCTCGCAGGGGCCGACCGCGCGGAGCTGCTCGATCAGCTCGAGGCGCTGCTCGTCGGTCTCGCCCATGCCCAGCAGCACACCGCAGCACAGCTCCATGCCCCGCTCCCGCACCAGGTGGCAGGTCGCCTCCCGCTCCTCCCAGGTGTGGGTGGTCACGATGTGGTCGAAGAAGCTGCGGGCGGTCTCGAGGTTGTGGTTGTAGCGGTGGACCCCGGCGGCGGCCAGGCGGTCGGCCTGCTCGGGGGTGAGGATGCCGGCGCTGACGGCCACGTCGATGCCGACCCGCTCCGACACCGTCGGGACCAGCTCCTCGAGGCGGCGCATGGTCCGCTCGTCAGGGCCCCGGACGGCGAGCACGATGCAGAACTCGGTGGCGCCGAGGGCCTTGGTCTCCTCGGCCGCCCGCAGGACCTCGTCGGTGTCGAGGAACGGGGTGGCCAGCACCGGCGTCTCGAAGCGGGAGGACTGCGAGCAGAAGTGACAGTCCTCGGGGCAGCCGCCGGTCTTGGCCGACAGGATCCCCTCGACCTCGACGGTGGTCCCGTTGCGGGCCACCCGCACCTC
>CAYTJS010000106.1:0-3516 GCA_964438115.1 uncultured Iamiaceae bacterium | reverse complement strand
CGGCGCTTGGTCTGCTCGTTGACGAACTTGCCGGTGGCCTTGCGGACGTGGCGCTGAAGGGTCTCGTGGTCGACGGAGCCGTCGCCGGAGAACACCCGCTTGATCTCGTCGCGCACCGTCTCGGCGGCGGCGTCGAGCAGGTCGTCGGCCTCGGGGGCGTAGACCCAGCCCCGGGTGACGATCTCGGGCCCGGTGATGATGGCGCCGGTCTGGAAGTCGACGGTGACGATGACGACGACCACCCCCTCCTCGGCCAGCACCCGACGGTCCCGCAGGACCCCCTGGCCGACGTCGCCGACGGTGCCGTCGACGAAGAGGTGGCCGGCGGGCACCGGGTCGACCTTGCGCAGGCCCTCGTCGGAGAGCTCGAGGCGGTCGCCGTCCTCACAGAGGATGACCTGGTCGGCGGCCACGCCCATCTGGCGGGCCAGCTCGGCGTGGGCCGCCAGGTGCCGGTACTCACCGTGGACCGGGACCATCCACTCGGGCCGGGTGACCGACAGCAGGGTCTTCAGCTCCTCCTGCTTGGCGTGGCCGGTCGCGTGCACGTCGGCGATGCCGGTGTGGACGACCTTGGCCCCCAGCCGGGTGAGGCCGTCGATGACCTTGCTCACGCTCGACTCGTTGCCAGGGATGGGGTGCGAGCTGAGGATGACCGTGTCGTGCTCCTGCACCGACAGCCAGCGGTTCTCGCCCGCCGCCAGCCGGGCCAGGGCCGACATGGGCTCGCCCTGGGATCCGGTGGAGATCACACAGACCTGGCCCGGGTCGAGCTCGTCGATCTCCTCGATGTCGATGAGGACGTGGTCGGGGATGCGCAGCGCGCCCATCTCGCGGGCGAGGGCCACGTTCTTCTTCATCGACAGGCCGAGGGTGGCCACCCGGCGACCGAACGAGGCGGCGGCGTCGGCGATCTGCTGCACCCGGTGGATGTGGGAGGCGAAGCAGGTGACGATGACCCGGCGGCCCTCGTGGGCATGCATGAGGTCGTAGAGGACGGCGCCGACCGAGGTCTCGGAGCGGGAGTGGCCGGGTGAGTCGGCGTTGGTCGAGTCCGACAGCAGCAGGCGGATGCCCTCGTTCTGGGCGATGGCGCCCATGACGCTGAGGTCGGTGAGACGGCCGTCGACCGGGTTGAGGTCGAGCTTCCAGTCGCCGGTGTGCAGGATCGTGCCCTGCGGGGTGTGCACGGCGGTGGCGAAGCCGTGGGGCACCGAATGGGTCACGGGCACGAACTCGCAGTCGAAGGGCCCGATGCGGCGGCGTTCGTTGTCGGCCACGGCGATGAACTCGGTGCGGTCGAGGAGCTTGGCCTCCTCGATGCGGTTGCGGGCCAGGCCCAGGGTCAGGGCCGAGCCGTAGATGGGGAACGACAGCTCGCGCAGCAGGAACGACAGGCCGCCGACGTGGTCCTCGTGGCCGTGGGTGGCCACGCAGCCGACGATGCGATCGGCGTTCTCGCGCAGATAGGTGAAGTCGGGGAGGACCAGGTCGATGCCCGGCATGTCGGCGTCGGGGAAGAGGATCCCGCAGTCGATCAGGAGGATCTTGCCCTCGACCTCGATGCAGGCGCAGTTGCGCCCGATCTCGCCGAGGCCGCCGAGGAAGGTGACGTGGACGGGAGGGGTCATCGGGCCCGCCCCAGCCCGGCCAGGACGGCCCGGGCGGCCGCGTCGAGCCCGTCGGGGTCGGGGCCGATCGGCGGGCGGGTGGAGCCGACCCGGAGGTCGAGCGTGCGGAGCAGGGCCTTGGTCGTCACGGCTTGTGGGGCACCACCCCAGGTCTCGTAGTCATAGGAGTCGAGGAGGCGGGCGTTGACCGTCCGGGCGGTCTCGACGTCGCCCTTCTGGTGGGCGGCGATCATCTCGGCGTGCTCGGCGGCCGACCAGTGGGCCGCCACGCCGATCACGCCGGTGGCGCCGACGGCGAGGAAGGGCAAGGTCATGGCGTCGTCCCCGCTGTAGAGGTCGAAGTCGGCGGGAGCCTCGGCCACCAGCCGGGCGGTGGTGGCGGGGTCGCCGGCGGCGTCCTTCACCCCCACCATGGTCGGCACCTCGTGGGCCAGGCGCACCAGCACCTCGGTGTCGACCTTGCGGCCGGCCCGCACCGGGATGTCGTAGAGGAGGAAGGGGAGGTCGGTGGCCGCCCCCACCGACCGGAAGTGGGCCTCGATGCCGGCCTGGCTGGGGCGGTTGTAGTACGGGGTGACGACCAACAGCCCGTCGACGCCGGTCTCGGCCGCCCGGCGGCTGAGCTCGACGGTGTGGCGGGTGTCGTTGCTGCCGGTGCCCGCCACCAGCGGGACCGAGACCGCCGAGCGGACCGTGCGCCACAGGGCCACGGCCTCGTCGTCGGAGAGGGTGGGGGCCTCGCCGGTGGTGCCGGCCAGGACGAGGCCGTCGGCCCCCTGGTCCACCAGCCAACCGGCCAGGTCGGCGGCGGCGTCGAGGTCCAGCTCGAGGTCGTCGTCGAAGGGGGTGACCATGGCCACCACCACGGCACCGAAGCGTCCCATCAGGCTGCTCCTCGGGTCGGGGCGGACCGGTCGAGGCCGAGCGTGGCCAGCAGGTCCTCGTGCAGCTCGAACCACACGGTGTGGTACGAGTCGGTCAGCGGCTTGTCGATCCAGTCGTGGTCACCGGCGGCCACCTTGGTGGCGGCCCGGTCCAGGCGCTCGGGGTAGCGACCGAAGCGGTCGAGGGCGGCGGCCAGGTCGGCCACCACCGGCCGGGCCCGCTCGTGGAGGGCGGCGAGGCGGTCGAGGACGGCGGCGTCGTGGGCGGCGTCAGCGTGGTCGTTGCGCACGCCGTCGCGGACCTGCCAGTCGGTGCACACCGCCAGCAGCTCGGGGTTGAGGGCGAGGAAGCGGTCGTAGGCGGCCTCGACGGCCGACCGGGCGCCGCTGGCGTCCAGCTCGGTGGCCAGCCGTCGCTCGTGCTCGGCCCGCCCGGCGGGGGTGAGCACCCAGCCGGAGACCTCGACCCCCTGCTTGCGGGAGACGAGGCCGTCGGCGGCGAAGCGCTCGAGGGCCCGGACCACGACCACGTCGTCGACGCCGGTGGCCTCGGCCACCTGGTCGGTCTCGGCGAAGCCCTTCACCCGCAGGCCGTGCAGCACCAGGGTGTCCGGTGCTGACGGGTGCGGCATGGTCGTGATCGTACCGGGGCGGCCCTCGCCGCCCCGGGAGATCACCGGAGCGTCAGGCCACGGCGCCGGCGGCTGTTCAGGCCAGGGCGCCGGCGGCGCGGTCCTGGGCGATGGCGTCGAGGGCCTCGTACTCCGCCCCGGTGTCGACCCAGTCCTCGAAACCGATCACGCCCAGCTCGGTGAAGCGCTCCCGCAGCCAGCCGCCGCTGGCGTCGAGCAGCCCCAGCTTCTTGCAGTTGGGCACGATCTTCGAGAAGAGCATGGCCTGGAACATCTTGCGGGTCTGGTCCTGCATCGTGAGCTGGACCGCCTCGCGCACCGGGATGCCCATGCGCTCCCACACCTCCTGCTGGAGGAACCGGTCCCGCA
>CAYTJS010000105.1:0-11115 GCA_964438115.1 uncultured Iamiaceae bacterium | reverse complement strand
GGTGGCCGAGGAGGCCCCCGCCGACGTGGCCTCACCGCCCACGACCCTGGGCGACGACGGCGCCGGCTTCGCCCACTCGATCAACGCCCTGCGCGTGCTGGGCGACGACCCCGAGCTCGACGAGCTGGCCGTCGACTGCTTCCAGGGCGACCTGGCGTCCTGCGACGACCTCTACGTCGGGTCCCCCGATGGCTCGCTCTACGAGGCCTACGGGGCGACCTGCGGGGCCCGCATCGACCAGCCCACCCACCAGCTGTGCGGTGACGTGCTCGTCGGGGTGCCCGACGACCCTCCGTTCACCGGCGACGACTTCCTGGACGAGCTGGCGAACCAGTGCGCCCAGGGCGACCTGGTCGACTGCGACCTGCTCTACGCCAACGCCGACACCAACTCCGAGGCCGAGCGCTACGGCGCCACCTGCGGCGGCCGCCTCGACACCGACGACGACTGCGCCGCCCTGGTCACCTGACTCTCCCTCGAACTTGCGTCGCTCACACCACGGATTCGTGGTGTGGCTGACGCAAGTTCGGGTGGTCAGGGGTCGAGGTCGCCGAAGCCGGAGGTGAGGTACTCCATGGCCGGGCGGAGGACCTCGGGGAGGGGGCGGGGGTCGCCACCGGCGATGGCCTCGACCACCACCCGCTGCACCGCCACGACGCAGGCGGCGACGATGGCGGGGCGGAGGTCGTCGGGACCGGCGTCCAGCCGGGTGCGGGCCCAGTCCCTCACCGTCTCCTCGACGTGGTCCAGCGTCTCGAGGTAGCGCCGCCGCAGGGCGGGCTCGTCGTGCAGGAGCGGGGCCAGCCGGGCGTCGGCCGACCGGGCCACCTCGTCGCGACCCGCCAGGACCTCGACCACGGCCCGCAGCCCGGCCATCAGCGGCTCGTCGGCCGGGCGGGAGGCGAGCAGGTCGGCCAGGTCGGCCAGGTCGCCGTCGACCTCGTCGAAGACCAGGTCCTCCTTGGTGGGGAAGTAGCGGAAGACCGTGCGCACCGAGACGTCGGCGGCCTCGGCCACGGCGTCCATGGTCGTGGCCTCGTAGCCGTCGGTCCAGAAGAGCTCGACCGCCGCCGCCCGGATGGCGTCCCGCGTGTCGGCCTTCTTCCGTTCTCGCAAGGTCGGCATCGTCACTCCCCCCGCAAAGTGTGGCCGACGGACCGGGTCCAGCCGACCGGCATGACACATGTCACAGTGTGCCAAGTGGCAGTCACTGCCACACTCCTGCCATGGCCCTCCTCCTGCACCGTCTCGGCCGCTGGTGCGTCAACCGCCGCTGGCGGGTGCTCGGCGCCTGGGTCGCCCTCCTCGTCGGCCTGACCCTGCTCGCCGGCACCATCGGCGGTGAGGCCGAGGACGAGTTCTCCATCCCCGGCACCGAGGCCCAGGCCGCCCAGGACCTGCTCCAGGAGCGGTTCCCCCAGGCGGCCGGTGGCTCGGCCCAGCTGGTCTTCCACGTCGACGAGGGCACCATCGCCGGCGGCGGGCGCCTGGCCGCGGTGGCCGAGGTGACCACCGCGGTGGCCGCCCTCCCCGGCGTCGAGTCGGTGACGGACCCGACCGCCACCCCCAGCCCCGACGGCCGCACCCTGCTGGCCCAGGTCCAGTACCGGGACCCGCTCTTCGACCTCGGCCCCGCCGACCTCGAGGAGCTCCAGGCCACCTTCGGCGCCGCCGAGGCGGCGGGCGTGCAGGTCGAGGTGGGCGGCGAGCTGGCCCAGGCCGCCGAGCAACCCGAGGCCAAGGCGGCCGAACTGCTCGGCCTGGGCATGGCGGTGATCATCCTGCTCATCGCCTTCGGGTCGGTCCTGGCCATGGGCCTGCCCATCGGCATCGCCCTCTTCGGTCTCGGGGTGAGCACGGCGCTGCTGGCCCTCGTCGCCGCCGTGCTCCCCGTGCCGACCAGCACCCCGGTGCTGGCCTCGATGATCGGCATCGGCGTGGGCATCGACTACGCCCTCTTCGTCGTCACCCGCCACCGCGAGCACCTGCACGACGGCATGACCGTGGCCGAGTCCGCCGCCCGGGCCACCGCCACCGCCGGTCAGGCGGTGATCTTCGCCGGGGGCACGGTCGTCATCGCCATCCTCGGCCTGGCCATCTCGGGCATCCCGATGGTGACGATCATGGGCATCGGCGCCGCCATCGTCGTGGCCGTGATGGTGCTGGCCACCATCACGCTCCTACCCGCCCTCCTGGGCTTCGCCGGCCACCGCATCGACCGCTTCCGGGTGCTGCGGGCCCGCACCGACCGGGCCACCACCGAGTCGATCTGGTCCCGGTGGGGCGCCGCCGTGGCCCGCCACCCCTGGCCCTACCTGGTCGGCAGCCTGGCCCTGCTGCTGACCCTGGCCGCCCCGCTGCTGTCGATCCGCTTCGGCCAGACCGACGCCGGCACCGCCGCCCCCGAGTCGACCCAGCGCCAGGCCTACGACATCGTCGCCGAGTCCTACGGTCCCGGCGTCAACGGGCCGCTGGTGCTGGCCCTGGAGTCGGGCGACCGGGCCGCCGTCGACGAGGTGACCACCGCCCTCGAGGGCGTCGAGGGCGTGGCCTTCGTCGTGCCCGCCGTGGTCAGCCCCGACGGCGACGCCGCCGTCCTCCAAGTCATCCCCACCACGTCGCCGCAGGCCGAGGGCACCACCGACCTGGTCCACCGCCTGCGCGAGGACGTGCTCGTTGACCTCGACACCGAGGTCCAGGTGGGTGGTCTCACCGCCACCTTCGTCGACCTCTCCGACAAGGTGGCCAGCCGGCTGCCCTGGTTCATCGGCGCCGTCGTCGGGTTGTCCTTCCTGCTGCTGATGGTGGTCTTCCGCTCGATCCTGGTGCCCCTCAAGGCCGCCGTGATGAACCTGCTGTCCATCGGCGCCGCCTACGGCGTGATCGTGGCCGTCTTCCAGTGGGGCTGGGGCAAGGGCCTGGTCGGCCTCGAGGAGGCCGTGCCCATCGTCGCCTTCGTCCCGATGATGATGTTCGCCATCCTCTTCGGGCTCTCGATGGACTACGAGGTGTTCCTCCTGTCCCGGGTCCGCGAGGAGTACCTGCGCACCGGCGACAACACCGGGAGCGTGATCTCGGGCATCGCCTCGACGGCCCGGGTCATCACCTCGGCCGCCCTCATCATGATCTCGGTCTTCCTCGGCTTCGTGCTGGGCGAGGACCCGATCGTGAAGATGATGGGCCTCGGCCTGGCCACCGCCGTGTTCGTCGACGCCACCATCGTGCGGGTCGTGCTCGTCCCGGCGACCATGCGCCTCATGGGCGACGCCAACTGGTGGCTGCCGGCCTGGCTCGACCGCCTGCTCCCCCACCTCGACGTCGAGGGCGGCCACGGCCTCCCCGCCCCCGAACTGGAGGACCCGGAGCCGCCGTCGACCGACGACGACCCCGACCCCGAGCCGATCGACCCCCGCCTCCCCGCCCTCGCCGACGCCTGACCCCACTCGAACTTGCGTCAGCCACACCACGGATCCGTGGTGTGAGCGACGCAAGTTCAGGATGGGACGAGGAGGGCGACGCCGGTCCAGGACTGGGGGATGGCGCCGCGGCCCTCGCCGGTGTCGGGGTGCCAGTACTCGGCCAGGCCCGAGCGGTCGGCCCCCGCCACCAGCCCGGCCGCCACCGTCGGGGCGACGGGGTGGTCGGCGGCCGTCGCTGCCCGCCACAGCAGGTAGGCCAGCTGGGGCCAGACCGGGCCCCGCCAGTAGGCGTCGGGGTCGTAGGCCGGCTCCCGCCGGTCGGTGCCCGCCGGGCCGAAGGGGCCGCCGAGGCCCGCCGGGTCGCCCAGCTGGTCGAGGGCGGCATCGCGGTGGGCCTCGTCCACCAGGGCGGGCAGGAGGGCGTCGGCGGTACGGACCCGGCCCGACTCGTGGGGGCCGTCGTCGACCCAGGTCCCCAGCCCGCCGTCCCAGCGGTCGGCCAGGGCCGCCACCAGCTCGTCGGCCGCCGCCGCCAGCCCCGGGTCGTCGACCACCGTCGTCAGCTCGCGGGCGTTCCAGGACACCAGCGCGTTGAAGCCCACCGAGCCCGGACTGAACGCGGGGTTGGCCAGGGGCGCCCCGCCCTCGGCCCGCTCGACGGTCGACAGCAGGTCGCCCTTCAGCACCTTGAAGCGGTGACGGTCGTAGCCCCCGGGGCACCAGCCGTCCCACCGCGGGCTGTCGTCGCAGCCGGTCTCCCACGGGTGCACCACCCCCACCAGGCCCGTCGGCGTGCGGACGCGGCGCTCGAGGAGGAAGCGCAACCCCGCCACCGCCCGCTCGACCACGTCGGCGGGCACGGGGATCCCCCGCCGGACCAGCTCGGCCACGGCGTGGCCGTACATCGGGGGCTGGGTGATCGACGAGGTCCCGCCCCGGCCCCAGAACTCGGCCCGGGCCGCCGGGTCCTCGTGGTAGGTCATGTGGGGCACGAAGCCCAGCTCGTCCTGGGGGGCGAGCAGGTTGGCCAGCTCGGCGGTGGCCCGGTCGGGGCGTCCCAGCTCGGCCCACACGAGGGTGTGGAAGCACGAGTCCCACAGCCACTGCCAGGGGTACACGTCGCCGTTGGGGACGGTGAAGCCTCCCTCGCGCCAGTGGGCGGCCATCATGGCCCCGACCGCTTCCCGGCGTTGCCCCGCGGGTACCGTCACGCCCCCATCATGACCACCTGCGCCATCGTCTCCTTCCGCCTCGGGGGCACCGACGGCGTGTCGGTGGTCGCCGACGCCTGGGGCCGGTCCCTGCGTGAGCTGGGCTTCGCCATCCGCACGGTGGCCGCCGAGGGCCCCGTCGACGTCGTCGTGCCCGGCCTCGGCATCGGCGACACGACGCCGCCCACCCCCGAGGCCGTGACCGCCGCCCTGGCCGGCGCCGACCTCGTCGTGGTCGAGAACCTGCTGACCATCCCCCTCAACCTGCCCGCCGCCCGGGTGGTGGCCGGAGTGCTGGCGGGCCGTCCCGCACTCCTCCATCACCACGACCCGCCCTGGCAGCGGGCCCGCTTCGCCCACGTCACCGAGCTGCCGCCGACCGACCCGGCGTGGCGCCACGTGACGATCAACCGCCTCACGGCCGCCGAGATGGCCGAGCGGGGCATCGAGGCGACCACCATCTACAACGGCTTCGACACCGACCCCCCGTCCGGCGACCGGGAGGGCACCCGGGCCGCCCTCGGCGTGGCCGACGACGAGGTGCTGCTGGTGCACCCGGTGCGGGCCATCGAACGCAAGAACGTGCCCGCCGCCCTGGCGCTGTGCGAGGCCGTCGGCGCCACCTACTGGCTGCCCGGCGGGGCCGAGGAGGGCTACGGCCCCACCTGCGACGCCCTCGTCGCCGCCGCCCGCTGCCGGGTGTTGCGCACCCCGTGGCCCGCCGACCCCGGTGAGGACGCCGCCCACGCCCGCGCCGACCTCTACGCCGCCGCCGACGCCGTGCTCTTCCCGTCCACCTGGGAGGGCTTCGGCAACCCCCCGGTCGAGGCCGCCATCGCCGGGCGGGCCGCCGTGGTCGGCTCCTACCCGGTGGCCGACGAGCTGGCCGCCCTCGGCTTCCGGTGGCTCCCCGCCGACGACCCGGCGCCCCTCGCCGCCTGGCTGGCCGCCCCCGACCCGGCCCTGCTCGCCCACAACCGCGGGGTGGCGGTGACCCACCTGTCCCTCGCCGCCCAGACCGAGGCACTGCGGACGTTGCTCGATCGGGCAGGCTGGCTGCCGTGACCGACCCCGTCCGGGCCCGCCGGGCCCGCATCGCCGTCCTCGTCGCCTGGGGCCTGCGGGTCGGCTACGGGCTCTTCGCGCTGGCGGTGGTGCTGTTCTTCGTCGGCCTGGTGGCGGGCTACGGCGAGACCCTCGTCACCGTCATCGTGACCACGATGGTGGTCGGCTCGATCGTGCTGGCCCCCGCCATCGTCTTCAACTACGCCGTGAAGGCGGCCGAGAAGGACGACCGGGAGCGGGGCCTGTGAGCACCACCGGCCCGACACCCCGCCTCCCCGCCGCCGAGCGCCGGCGGCAACTGCTCGACACGGCCCGGTCGCTCTTCGCCGAGCGCGGCTTCCACACCACGTCGATGAACGACATCGCCGAGGCCGCCGGGGTGACCAAGCCGGTCCTGTACCAGCACTTCACCTCCAAGCGCGACCTCTACCGGGCGGTGGTGACCGACGTCGGCGGTCGCTTGGAGGAGACCATCGCCAAGGCCGCCGCCGGCGCCCCTGGCCCTCGCGAGCAGGTCGAGGCCGGCATGGTCGCCTACTTCACCTTCGTGGCCGGCGAGCAGGAGGCCTTCGAGGTGCTCTTCGGGGGCGAGACCCGACGCGACCCCGAGTTCGTCCGCCTCGTCGCCGCCACCGAGGCCAGCATCGCCGCCGCCATCGCCGGCCTCATCGCCGTCGAGGGCATCGACCGCGACCACCAGGCCGTCCTGGCCGACGCCCTCGTGGGGATGGCCGAGGGCGCCAGCCGCCGCTGGCTGTCGGAGGGGCGCCGCCAGGACCCCGAGGTCCTGGCCCGCCGGGTGGCGGAGATGGCCTGGGCCGGCCTCCGCGGCATCCGCAGCGCGTGAGCGAGGTCCGGCTCAGCACCGACCCCGCCAACGTCCACGGCGTCTACGCCGACCACGGCTTCGTCCCCCTCACCCAGCCCGAACGCTGGATGGAGCGCCCCGGCCCCGGCGCCTGACCCCCCGTGGGTCAGGGCGGGCGGGTGGCGACGACGGCGGCGCCGAGGGGGCTGTCGTCGGGCTGGTCCCGGCGGCCGAGGAGGGCCACCAGGGCCAGGCCGGCCAGCTTCTGGGGGGCGTAGCGCAGGGACCAGACGCCCCGCGGTCGCTGGAGCAGGGCGGCGAGGGTGGCCAGGCGGCCCCCGAGGCCGACGAGGGTGTCGACCCGGAGCCCCCGCCGGGCCAGCATCGCCCCCAGGGCCGTCGGGGTGACCCGCCACACGTCGTGGGTGTCGTGCACCGGGTAGAGGAACGGCACGGTCAGCAGCAGGCGGCCACCCGGGGCGAGCACCCGGGCCAGTTCGTCGAGGGCGTCGTCGAGGGCGTCGACGTGCTCGAGCACCGACACGCACACCACCGTGGCCACGGCGCCGTCGGCCACCCCGAGGGCGGTGAGGTCCAGCCGGGCGTCCACCCCACCGACCAGGTTGGTCGACACGTAGCGGTCGGCGCCGGGGAAGTGCCGGGCCAGGTCGTAGCCGGGCTCGGCGCCGACCTCGACGACGGTCCCCCGTACGTCGGCACCGTGGCGGGCCAGGAACACGTCCTGGTGGTGGCGGAACACGTCGCCCCGCAGGTAGAGCCGGACCGACAGGTCCGACAGGAAGTCGTCGTGTTCGATCACCGGGTCAGATCGGGGTGAGCATCCAGCGCCAACGGTGGGCCCCGCCCCGCACCAGGTAGGGCGGGAGGGTGTCGGGCCCGCACGCACCGGTGCCCAGGCCCCGCACCGCGAGGTCGACGTGGACCTCGACCTCGGGCCGGGGCACGAGGTCGGCGGTGGTGGCCGCGGCGGCCAGGTCCGCGGCCAGGAAGTGCGAGGCGGTGAACGAGAACGGCACCGACGCCGCCACCTCGAAGCCGGCACCATCGTCGTCGGTCAGCCAGAAGCGGCGGGTGTCGACGTGACCGCCGTGCTCCTGGGGCAGGACGTAGGGGACGTACTGGTCGGTGACCGAGGACGTGAAGCGGCCGAAGCGGGCCCGCTTGCGGTCGGGATAGGTCTCGTGGGGGCCGAGGCCGACCCACCCGAGGTCCTCCAGGCCCGCCCGGGCCAGGAAGGTCACCCCCACCCGGGGCAGGTCGTCGAGCGCCTCGGGGATGCGGAGCTCCTCGTCGAAGACGAGGGTCCCGTCCACCAGCATCACGACCTGCCGGTGCTCGATGACCACCTCGGGCGTGGCCCCGTGCAGGCGGTGGTGCACCGTCATGGACGGGTGGGCGCCCTCGTCGTGGGCGGTGACGGCGACCAGCTCGGGCTCGAGGCGGTCGAGGCCCCACGCCAGCCACCGGGCCCGGGCCCCCGGGTTGACCTCGGCCATCGGCCCGGAGCGGATGCCGTCGTTCTGGGTGGGCGCCCGCCACAGGCAGGGCGAGGGCGTGGTCACCAGCAGGTCACCCAGGCCCACGGCCCCGGTGTCGGGGTCGACGGCGATGCGCACCGGCCGGGGGGTGCGGGTCGGCGGCGGCCGGGCGGCGACGAAGGGCACCTCGAACTGGGCCCAGGCCACCTCGAAGCCCCGGGGCGCCCACGCCTGGCCGTCGCCCATGCTGAAGGTGATCGTGAGGTCGCAGCGCTGACCCTGGCCCAGGGTCGGCGGCCGCTCGACCGGCACCTCGAGGGGGACCGAGGCCTGCGGGGGCACGGGCGGCAGCAGGAGGCGGCCCTCGGCCACGACCTCGCCCTCGACGGCCATGGTCCAGGCGGCGTCGAGGTCGTTCAGGCCGGTGTACCAGCGGCGGTTGTGGAGCCGGAAGCGGCCCTGGTGGAGGTCGACAGCCTCGACGGCGACCGGCTGGGCCAGGGCGGCGTGCTCGTGGCACGCCGGGTGGGGCACCCGGTCGGGACCGACCATCCCGTTGACGCAGAAGTCGGCGTCGTTGGGCTCGTCGCCGAAGGCGCCGCCGACGCCGAACCAGGTGCGCCCGGCATCGTCGGTGATCGTCATGGCCTGGTCGATCCAGTCCCAGATGAAGCCGCCCTGCAGCCCGGGGGTCGACTCGAAGGCGGCCCAGTAGTCGGCCAGCGAGCCGTTGCTGTTGCCCATGGCGTGCTGGTACTCGCAGAGGATCATCGGCCGCTCGTCCTCGCCCCGCTCGGCCCAGGCGACGATGTCGGCGATGGCCGGGTACATCGGGCACACCACGTCGGTGACGGTGGCGCCGGTCCCCGGCTCGGTCTGCCAGGTGTGCATCAGCGCCCCCTCGTAGTGGAGGAAGCGGCTGGGGTCGACGGCCCGCACCCAGGCGGCGGCGGCGTCGTGGCCGGCGCCGTGGCCCGACTCGTTGCCCAGCGACCACGCCATGACCGAGGGGTGGCTGCGGTCCCGCAGGACCATCCGGGTGACCCGCTCGACGATGGCGTGGTGGTAGCGGGGGTCCGCTGCCAGCGACGCCTGGCGGCCGTGGCTCTCGACATTGGCCTCGTCGACCACCCACAGCCCGTACTCGTCGCAGAGGTCGAGGAACGTGGGGTCGTTCGGATAGTGGGCGCAGCGCACGGCGTTGAAGCCGAAGCGCTTCATGGCCACCACATCGCGCTCCATGTCCTCCCGGGTCAGGGTCTTGGCCCGCTCGGGGTGGTGGTCGTGACGGTTCACGCCCCGGATGAGGACCCGCTCGCCGTTGAGCAGGAGGTCGCGGCCGACGATCTCGACCGACCGGAACCCGATCCACTGCGAGGTGACCTCGCGGGGCGCCCCGGTGTCGTCGAGGAGGGCGACGAGCAGCCGGTAGCGGTGGGGGTCCTCGTGGGACCACGGGCGCACGAGCGGCAACTCCAGCTCCGCCCGGGCGACCGGCCCGGCCCAGTACATGGAGCCGATCAGGCCGTCGAGGGCGGTGGCGTCGGGGAAGGCGGTGACCGGGAGCCGGACGGGCTCGGCCAGGGCCTCGTCGTGGGCGGTCTCGACCCGGACCTCGACGGTCCAGTCCGCCGGCACCGGGCGGCCGCCGAGGCGGACGTCGACGGTCAGGGTCCCGGTGGCCTCGACCTCGACCGGGCGGCCCGGCTCGTGGCGCAGCCCGGTGGTGGCGGCCACGTCGGCCAGGTAGGTGGACTCGGTGCAGTACAGGGCCACCGAGCGGTGCAGGCCGGCGTTGAACCACTGGTCCTGGTCCTCGATCCAGGTGGCGTCGGACCAGCGCACGACCATGACGGCCAGCAGGTTCGAGCCGTCGTGGACGTGGTCGGTCAGGTCGAACTCGGAGGCCAGGCGGCTGTCCTTGCCCATCCCGACGAAGGTGCCGTTGCACCAGACCAGGGCCACGCTCTCGGCCCCGCCCAGCTGGAGCACGACCCGGCGATCGTGCCAGGGCGCCGGGAGCACGAAGTGGGTCCGGTACAGGCCGGTCGGGTTCTCGTCGGGCACGTCGCCGATCTCGCCCGGCCAGGGCATCTGGATGTTCGTGTACTGGGGGTGGTCGCCCACGCCCTGCACGGTCCAGCAGCCGGGGACGGCCACGGTGGTCCACTCGGCGTCGCCGAACCGGGGCTGGTGCCAGTGGGCGGGGGCGTCCTCGGGGCGGCCCACGAGCAGGAAGCGCCAGTCCCCGTCGAGGCGGTGGTGCCAGGGCGAGCGGTCGGGGTCGTGGGTGCGGGCCGCCTCGTGGTCCGGGAAGGGCACCAGCGGGGGCCGCATGGGCAGGCGGCCGATCTCGGTGAGGGTGGGCTCGGCCCACGGGCGCAGGGCGACGATGGGGTCGGCCGTCACCCGCAGGACCCTAACGAACGGTGGGACCTGCCTAGCCTGCCCACCATGACGGCGAACCCGGCGGTGGACGACCTCGTGGCCCGGTCCCGGCAGTGGGGCGACGTGTTGGCCGCCCTCCGGCCGGTGCTGCTGGCCTCGGGCCTCGACGAGGAGGTCAAGTGGTCCAAGCCCACGTACTGCCACGAAGGCGCCAACATCGCCATCGCGCAGGAGATGAAGGGGTTCGTCGCCCTGATGTTCTTCAAGGGCGCCCTGCTGGCCGATCCCGACGGCATCCTGGTCGACCAGGGCCCCAACTCCCACTCGGCCAAGCGCATCGAGCTGACCACGGTCGACGACGTGACCCGCCTGGCCGCCACCATCGGGGCCTACCTGGACGAGGCGGTGGCGGTCGAGGAGGCGGGCCTGGTCGTCGCGCCCCGGCCGGAGGCCGACGAGCCCGAGGAGCTGACCGCGGTCCTCGACGCCGACCCGGCCCTACGGGCCGCCTGGGACGACCTCACGCCCGGTCGCCGCCGCGAGTACGTGCTCCACGTGGGCGGGGCCAAGCAGTCCACCACCCGCACCTCCCGGGCCGAGGCCGCCGCCCCCAAGATCCTCGCCGGCCAGGGCCTCCGCGGCCGCTGATCCGAAATTGCGTGAGTTGGTCACCTCTGGGCTGACCAACTCCCACCAGATCGGGCCGGGAGCGCGGGTGCCCGGCC
>CAYTJS010000104.1:5184-11343 GCA_964438115.1 uncultured Iamiaceae bacterium | reverse complement strand
AGGGGCGTCCCCCTCCGGGGGGGCGCCCCTTCTCGCGTCTCACGTCAGATGGACGATGCCCATCCGGACGGCCTGGAGGACGGCCTGGGTGCGGTCCCGGGCGTCGAGCTTCTGGTAGATCGACGCCAGGTGGTTCTTCACCGTCTTGTGGCTGATGTAGAGCCGCTCGGCCACCTCGGGGGTCGAGCACCCGTCGGCGATGAGCTGGAGGACCTCCTCCTCCCGCCGGGTGATGATGCGCTGGTCCTCGCTGGTCGCCGGCTCGTCGAGGCGGCGGACCTCGTCGAGCATCGAGGCGGCCAGGTTTGGTGAGATGATCGTCTCGCCGGAGGCCGCCATGCGCACGGCCTCGGCGATCTCGCGGGTCGAGCAGTCCTTCACCAGGTAGCCCGAGGCGCCGGCCCGGATGGCCGAGGCGAGCACGTCCTCGTCGGCGTGCATGGTGAGCATGACCACCCGCACCTCGGGCAGGGCCGCCCGGATCTCCCGGGTGGCGCCCACGCCGTCGAGCTCGGGCATGGTGACGTCCATCAGGACCACGTCGGGCCGCAGGCGGTGGGCCAGCTCGACGGCCTGGGCGCCGTCGGCGGCCTCGCCGACCACGCTGAAGCCCTGCTCGGTCATGGACCGCCGCAGGCCCTCCCGCAGCATGCGGTGGTCGTCGGCCAGCATCAGCCGCACGGCCTCGGCGGCCGGTGCGGCCGTGGAGGGCGCCGTGGTGGTGGTGGTGGAAGGCGGGTGGACGGTCATGGTCAGTTCCCCTGGTGGAGGAGGCAGCGGACACGGGTCCCCCGGCCGACCGCCGAGGCCACCTCGACGGTGGCCCCGATGCTCGACGCACGCTCACGCATGCCGAGGATCCCGTAGGAGTCGAAGCGACCCGACGTGCCGGGCGGGAAGCCCTTGCCGTTGTCGAGCACCTCGAGGGCCGCGGAGCGGCCGTTGCAGCGCCACACCACGCGGGCCTGGGAGGCCTCGGCGTGACGCTCGATGTTGACCAGCGCCTCCTGGGCGATGCGCCACATCTCCCGCTCCTGCAGGAGGGGCAGGCGGTCCTGGTCGCAGTGGACCTCGATGGCCAGGCCACTGCGCTCGGCCACCCGCTGGGCGAAGCTCTCGAGGATCGGCCCCAGGGCCTGTTCCTCGGAGACGTCGGTGCGGAGGTCGTAGAGGGTGTCACGGACCTCGCCGATCACGCCCCGCACGTCGTTGCGGAGCTGGTCGAGGGCGGGGGCGAGGTCGTCGCCGCGCTCCTGGGAGTCGACGATGCGGTCCAGCTCGAAGGCCAGGTAGGCCAGGGACTGGCCGATGCGGTCGTGGAGGTCCCGGGCGATGCGGGTGCGCTCCTCGTCGGCGCCGACGGTGCGCAGGCGGGCGAACCAGCGGGCGTTGTCGATGGCGAGGGCGGCGGGCTCCACGAAGCCGCCCAGCAGCTCGACGTCGCGCTGGGTGAAGCGGTGGGACACGCCGTGCTCGACGGCGACGAGTCCGATGGTGGCGCCCCGGGCCCGCAGCGGGGCGTAGAGGCCCGAGGCCATGGACGGGGCCAGGCCGGGGCCGCCGCCGAGGAGCAGGTTGGGGGCGGTGGACACGTCGCCGCTGCCCACCACCTCGCGCAGCACGCCGGGGAGGTCCTCGTGGGCGATGCTGTCGGGCAGGCGCACGCCGTGGCGGCGCATGACCAGCCACTGCCCGTCGGTGTCGTCGGCGACGAGGATGCCGAGGGCGTCGGCGTCGAAGAGGTCCCGCAGTCGGGTGACGGTCGTGTCGAGGACGTCGTCGAGGTCGAAGGAGGCGGGCAGGGTCTGGGCGACCCGGTGCAGCGAGAAGAGCAGTGTGTTGGCGTCGGCCAGGCGTCCCAGGCGCTCGAGGGCCACCGAGTGCTGGCGGTCGGCCTCGCCGGAGATGCGGCGGGCGTAGCCGGCCACCAGGGCCACGAGGAGCAGGATGGCCGTCCACTGGGCGCACAGGCGGCCCGTCGTGCCGTCCCAGGCGGCCTGGGACAGGGCGGGCAGCGACACGGCGGCGGCGGCCACGGCGGCGAGGCGCAGGCCGAAGCCGAAGCCCCGGGCGAAGCCGGCGATGGTGATGCCGGTGAGGACCGAGAAGACGAAGGGCGAGTCCCAGTAGCCCGTGCTGACCACGGCCACGATGGGCAGGACCAGCTCGACGAGGACCCGGACCAGGCTGCGGGTGTCGCCCGTGTAGCGCAGGGGCTGGATGGTGCGCAGGATGGTGTAGGCGATGATCGCCCCGCACCAGCCCACGGTCGACCAGTCGGCCTCGATGAAGGCGGGGAAGGCCAGGGCCGTGGAGAGCACGGTGGTGCCCCAGCGCACCGCCAGCACGGCGGGGGCGAAGGGGCCCAGCCGGTCGACGTCGTCGGCCAGGCCGGCGGCCACCACGGGTGGGGCGTCGGCCAGGCCGCCCTCGCGGTTGAGGCGGGCCGTGCGCCGGAGCAGCGAGAACCGGCGGGGGGCCGGCTCGTGCTGCGAGGACGACTTGAGGAAGAACATGGCGGCGGCTCGGGTGGTCGAGGGACCGTTGCCCGCTTCCATCGGCACCACCGCGCGGATCTGTAGGTCGTTCGACCCACGGGTCGGGCTGGCTACGGTCTGGCCCGTGATCCTCGTGGGACTGACGGGCGGTATCGGCGCGGGCAAGTCGACGGTCTCGGCCCGGTTGGCCGAGCTCGGGGCCCGGGTCGTCGACGCCGACGCCATCACCCGCGAGCTGCAGGCGCCGGGGACCGAGGTCTTCGCCGCCGTCGTCGAGCGCTTCGGGCCCGGCGTGGTCGGCGCCGACGGGGCCCTCGACCGTCAGGCCCTGGCCGACATCGTGTTCAACGACGCCGACGAGTTGGCCGCCCTGAACGGCATCGTGCACCCGGCCGTGGGGCTCGAGATCGCTCGTCGCCTGGAGGAGGCGGCCGCCACCGACGACGTGGTGGTGCTCGACGTGCCCCTCCTCGTCGAATCGGGGCGGGACGACATGGCCGCGGTGATCGTGGTCGACCTTCCCGAGGACGAGGCCGTCCGTCGCCTGGTCGCCCACCGCGGCTTCAGCGAGGCCGACGCCCGGGCCCGCATCGCCCGCCAGGCCTCCCGCGAGGAGCGCCGGGCCCGGGCCGACCTGGTCCTCGACAACTCGGGCACCGTCGAGGACCTGCGGGCCGCCGTCGACGACGCCTGGCCCTGGATCCGGTCCCTCCCCCCCGTGGGCTCGACCGCGTAGGCCCCAGCCCCGTCACACCTCGTCGGTACCCTGACGCCGTGGCCGACGATCGCTTCCGGATGGTGTCGGAGTTCGCCCCGGCGGGCGACCAGCCGGCGGCCATCGCCGCCCTGGCCGAAGGGATCGACGGCGGCGAGCGCTTCCAGACCCTGCTGGGCATCACCGGGTCGGGCAAGAGCGCCACCATCGCCTGGACCATCGAGGCCGTCCAGCGGCCGACGCTGGTGCTGGCGCCCAACAAGTCGCTGGCCGCCCAGTTGGCCAACGAGTTCCGGGCCTTCTTCCCCCACAACCGGGTCGAGTACTTCGTCTCCTACTACGACTACTACCAGCCCGAGGCCTACCTCCCGTCGAGCGACACCTACATCGAGAAGGACTCGTCGGTGAACGACGAGATCGAGCGGCTGCGCCACTCGGCCACCGCCGCCCTGCTCACCCGGCGGGACACGATCGTGGTGGCGTCGGTGTCGGCCATCTACGGCCTGGGCTCGCCCGAGGAGTACCGCGACCAGCTCCTCTACGTCCGGGTGGGCCAGGGCCACGACATGCGGGCCCTGCTGCGCCGGCTGGTCGACATCCGCTACGAGCGCAACGACCTCAACCTGACCCGGGGTCGGTTCCGGGTGCGGGGCGACACCCTCGAGGTCCACCCCGCCTACGAGGAGCACGCCGTCCGCATCGAGATGTTCGGCGACGAGATCGAACGCATCACCCACGTCGACCCCCTCACCGGCGAGCACCTGCGCGAGGTCGAGGAGCTGATGGTGTTCCCGGCCAGCCACTACGTCACCGGCGAGGAGCGCATGCGCAAGGCCATCGAGCGCATCGAGGCCGAGCTGCAGACCCGCCTGGCCGAGCTGGAGGGCGAGGGCAAGCTGCTCGAGGCCCAGCGCCTGCGCATGCGCACCTCCTACGACCTCGAGATGATGCAGGAGGTCGGCTTCTGCAACGGGATCGAGAACTACTCGGCGCCCATCGACGGTCGGGCGCCGGGCGAGGCCCCCAACACCCTGCTCGACTTCTTCCCCGACGACTTCCTGCTCGTCCTCGACGAGTCCCACGTCATGGTGCCCCAGCTCCACGGCCAGTACGAGGGCGACCACAGCCGCAAGGTCACCCTCATCGAGCACGGCTTCCGGCTGCCCTCGGCGGCCGACAACCGGCCCCTGCGCTTCGACGAGTTCATGGAGCGCATCAACCAGGTGGTGTTCCTGTCGGCCACCCCGGGGCCCTGGGAGCTGGAGCGCTCCACCAGCGTCGTCGAGCAGATCGTGCGCCCCACCGGCCTGGTCGACCCCGAGGTCGTGGTGAAGCCGACCAAGGGCCAGATCGACGACCTGCTGGAGCAGATCAACGAGCGCACCGCCCGGGGCGACCGCGTCCTCGTGACCACCCTCACCAAGAAGATGGCCGAGGACCTGACCGACTACCTGCTCGAGCTGGGGGTCCGGGTCCGGTACCTCCACAGCGAGGTCGACACCATCGAGCGCATCGAGCTGCTGCGCGCCCTGCGCCTGGGGGAGTTCGACGTGCTGGTGGGCATCAACCTCCTGCGGGAGGGCCTCGACCTGCCCGAGGTGTCGTTGGTGGCCATCCTCGACGCCGACAAGGAGGGGTTCCTCCGCAGCGAGACCTCGCTCATCCAGATCATCGGCCGGGCCGCCCGCAACGTCGGCGGCCAGGTGGTCATGTACGCCGACCAGGTCACCGACTCGATGCAGCGGGCCATCTCCGAGACCAACCGACGCCGGGGCCTGCAGCAGGCGTACAACGCCGAGCACGGCATCGACCCCCAGACCGTGCGCAAGGCCGTCACCGACATCCTCGCCGAGCTGCGGCCCGACGCCGCCGCCCCCACGCCCAATCGGACCTCACGTCGCCGCCGGCTGACCGAGCGCTCCGAGCTGGCCGGCCTGCCCCACGACGAGCTGGCCCGCCTCATCGCCACCCTCGAGGAGGAGATGGGCGAGGCCGCCGCCGAGCTGAACTTCGAGTACGCCGCCCGCCTCCGCGACGAGATCAACGACCTCCGTCGCGAGTTGCGCGACGTGGGTTAGGCGGGGTTCAGCCGGGCCAGGGGTCGCCATGGGCGACCTGGGCGGCGCCGTCGGTCTCGGAGAGCACGTCGACCCGCACGATGGGCCGGTCGGGGAGCTCCTCGATGCGGATGTTCTCCTGGGCCTGGAGGGGAGAGGGCACCATCTGGGTGCGCCACAGCACGTCGGTGATGGTGCCGGTCCAGCCGTGGTCCCCGGCCTCGGCCACCAGGTGGCACTCCGCGAAGGAGTCACCGGCCGAGGTCACGATCGAAGCCTTGCCGTCGTAGGTCGCCATGGCGGCGCACCCTAGGGAGGGCGGGGTCCCGTGTTCCAGTGACCAAGGTCCCGCCCCTTGGCGGCGGCGGTGACCTGCCGATAGGGCCTCGTGACCGCCCCCACGACGGCTCCGGCCGCCCCCGCCGCGACCGAGCGGTCGTCGCGGCTGGGGCGTCACGCCCTGGCCCTGGCCCTGGTGCTGCTGGTCCTGGTGCCGGTGCTGGGCCGGGGGCGGCTGTTCTCCGCCGACGAGGGGGCCGTGGCCGCCCAGACCCACCTCCTGACCACGGGCCAGGGCTGGTGGCTCGACCACCCGCTGCCCGAGGTCGACCCCGAGGGCGACCTGTTCCCGCTGCACCTCTCCAACGTGGCTGACGGGAAAGGTGCCCCCTTCGCCAAGCACCCCCTGTACCCGGCCCTGCTCGTGCCCTTCGACCGCGTGGGGGGCGTGCCCGCCATGGTGCTGGTGTCGCTGGCCGGCAGCCTGATCAACCTGCCGCTCTTTCGGCTGCGTGCCGAGCAGCCCCCGGACCTCGACCGATTGCTGCCGCCGGGCTTCCGCCGGCTCTGGCCGCGACCGCCGTTTCGCGGCTACACCGTGGTGTCGGTG
>CAYTJS010000104.1:0-5174 GCA_964438115.1 uncultured Iamiaceae bacterium | reverse complement strand
CCTGGGGGCGGCCCTGGCCGCCGCCTCCCTGGCGCGGCGCCTGCGCCCGGGCACGGCGCCGGCCGCGCTGTGGCTGGGGGGGCTCACCTCGCCGCTGTTCTTCTACGGCTACGTCCTGATCGCCCACACCATCGGTGCCGCCGTGGCCGGCTGGGCCACCGTGCTCGCCCTGGAGGGTGGTCGGCGGACCCGGGTGGTGGGTGTGGCCGCCCTCGTGCTCCTCGCCACCCTGTTGCGCTCCGAGGCGGTGCTCTTCGGCCTGGGTCTGGGTGCCGGCCTGGGCCTGGTGGCGGTGCTCCGCCGGGACCGGACGCTGGTGGCCCCCGCCGTGGCCGCCGGGGTGGCCGCCATCGTCGGCCGCTTCGTCGACGGGGCCCTGGCCTCGGTGGTGGCCAGCGGCAGCGGCTCCATCAACCCCGTCGCCGCCGAGGGCGGCAGCTTCCTCGGCAGCCGACTGGCCGGGGCCGTGGTCACCTGGGTCCTGCCCTCCTACGACGGCGTCGGCCCCGACGACCTGCTCCTCGTCGGCGTCGTGCTCTTCGGCGTCGCCGCCGTCGTCGTGGCCCGCCGCCATCCCGAGGACGGCAGCGGGGTGCGCCTCTTCGCCGTCCTGGCCGCGGCCTGCGGCGTGGCCCACCTGGCCCTGCCGGCCGGCGCCGTCCCCGGCCTCCTGGTCGCCTTCCCCGTGCTGGCCGTGGGCCTGGCGGGGATCGACCGCCGCCTGCTCGCCGACCGCACCGCCGTGGTGCTGGCCGCCACCTACGTCGCCTACGTCGGTGCCGTGCTGGCCACCCAGTACTCCTCGGGCGGCAGCGGCGAGTGGGGCGGCCGCTACTTCACCCTGGGCCTGCCCCTGATCGTCCCCCTCGTCCTGGCCGGCCTGGCCGCGGTGGGCGACCGCCTCGACGAGGGGACCCGGCGGGTGGCGACCGGTGCCCTGGTCGTGCTCGCCGCCACCACCACCCTCGGCGCCGCCCTGGCCCTCCACGACCACCAGGCCATGACCGCCCGGACGGTGGCCCTGGTCGAGGACGCGGTGGCGGCCACCCCCGACACCGTGGTGGTGGCCACCGACGGCACCACCGGGCGCTTCGCCTGGCGGGAGGTGGTCGGCGGCGCCGACTGGCTCCTGGTCGAGGACGAGTCCCGCCTGGCCGAGGTGGGCGAGGCCCTGGCGGCGACCGGCCGCCCGGTGGTCGTCTCGACGTACGACGCCGACGCCTACCTCGACGACCTGGCCCCGTGGTACCGGGTGGTGGGGGAGGAGCGCCCCGAAGCGGGGTCGTCGCGGGTGGTCGTCCGCCTGGCCCCGCGCTGAGAGTGCCCTGACAAACAGGTGTTCGCCCGGGTTGTGACCGGTCGCTAGAGTCGGCCCGTGGCCGACCAGCTCGTCATCCGGGGCGCCCGCGAGCACAACCTGAAGGACGTGTCCCTCGACCTGCCCCGGGACCGCCTGATCGTGATCACCGGCCTGTCCGGCTCGGGCAAGTCCTCCCTCGCCTTCGACACCATCTACGCCGAGGGCCAGCGTCGCTACGTCGAGTCGCTGTCGGCCTATGCCCGCCAGTTCCTGGGCCAGATGGACAAGCCCGACGTCGACTTCATCGAGGGGCTCTCGCCGGCCATCTCCATCGACCAGAAGAGCGCGTCGCGCAACCCCCGCTCGACGGTGGGGACCATCACCGAGATCTACGACTACCTGCGGCTCCTCTACGCCCGGGTCGGCGTGCCCCACTGCCCGAACGACGGCACGGTGGTGGCCCGCCAGACGCCGCAGCAGATCGTCGACCGCATCCTCGAGCTGCCCGAGGGCACCCGCTTCCAGGTGCTGGCCCCGGTGGTGCGGGGACGCAAGGGCACCTACGACACGCTCCTGGCCGACCTGGCCGCCCAGGGCTTCGCCCGGGTGCGCCTCGACGGCGAGGTGCGCGAGCTGGCCGAGCTGACCGCCACCGGCGCCGACCTGGCCCGCTACGAGCAGCACACCATCGAGGTCGTGGTCGACCGCCTGGTGCTGCGCGACGGCATCGACCGGCGTCTCACCGAGTCGCTGGAGACGGCGCTGGAGCTGGCCGAGGGCACCGCCGAGATCGAGCTGGTGCCCCGCGACGGCGAGGCCACCCCCGAGGAGCGGGAGGTGCTGACCTTCAGCCAGCACCTGGCCTGCCCCACCTGCGGCACCTCCTACGGCGAGCTGGCCCCCCGCAACTTCTCGTTCAACTCGCCCTACGGCGCCTGTTCGGCCTGCGACGGCCTGGGCACCCGCTACGAGGTCGACCCCGAGCTGGTGGTGCCCAACCCCGATCTCACCCTCGAGGAGGGGGCCATCGCCCCCTGGGCCGGCGGCCACAGCCAGTACTTCAAGCGCCTGGTCGAGGCGGTGGCCGAGGACAACGACATCCCCGTCGACGTCCCGTGGCGGGACCTGCCCGCCAAGGCCACCAAGCTGCTGCTGACCGGCACGGGGGACCGGCGGGTCCACGTCCGCTACCGCAACCGCTACGGCCGCTCCCGCAGCTACCACGCCCGCTACGAGGGGGCGGTGCCCTACCTGCAGCGGCGCCACGGCGAGGCCGAGTCCGACGCCACCCGGGAGCAGATCGAGGGCTACATGCGCGAGGTCGCCTGCCCCACCTGCGAGGGGGCCCGCCTCCTGCCGCTGTCGCTGGCGGTGACCATCGACGGCCGCAACATCCACGAGCTGTGCTCGCTGCCCATCAACGAGTCGGCCGCCCTCATCGACGCCCTCGAGCTCTCCGAGCGGGACCGCCTCATCGCCGAGCCGGTGCTGAAGGAGGTCCAGGCCCGCATGGGCTTCCTCCTCGACGTCGGCCTCGACTACCTCTCGTTGCACCGCAACGCCGGCAGCCTGGCCGGCGGCGAGGCCCAGCGCATCCGCCTGGCCAGCCAGATCGGCTCGGGCCTGGTCGGGGTGCTCTACGTCCTCGACGAGCCATCCATCGGGCTGCACCAGCGCGACAACCGTCGCCTCATCGAGACCCTCGTACGCCTGCGCGACCTGGGCAACACCGTGCTCGTGGTCGAGCACGACGAGGACACCATCCGGGTCGCCGACCACGTGGTCGACATCGGCCCCGGTGCCGGCGAGCACGGTGGTGAGGTCGTGCACTCGGGGTCGGTCAAGGCCCTGCTGCGCAACAAGGCGTCGATCACCGGCCAGTACCTCTCGGGACGCAAGGCCATCCCGGTGCCGCAGGAGCGGCGGGCCCCCGGCGAGGAGCGTCTCGTCGTGCGGGGGGCGCGGGAGCACAACCTCCTCGACCTCGACGTCGAGATCCCGCTGGGCTGCCTCGTGTGCGTGACCGGGGTGTCGGGCTCGGGCAAGTCCACCCTGGTCAACGACATCCTGTTGCGGGCCCTCATGCAGCGGATCTACAAGTCCAAGGTGCCGCCCGGCCGCCACACCACCGTGGAGGGGGTCGAGGCCCTCGACAAGGTCATCGCCATCGACCAGTCGCCCATCGGCCGGACGCCCCGCTCCAATCCGGCCACCTACACGGGGGTGTTCGACCACATCCGCAAGCTCTTCGCCCAGACCAACGAGGCCAAGGTCCGGGGCTACCTGCCCGGCCGGTTCTCGTTCAACGTCAAGGGCGGCCGCTGCGAGGCCTGCGCCGGCGACGGCACGATCAAGATCGAGATGCACTTCCTGCCCGACGTGTACGTCCCCTGCGAGGTGTGCAAGGGCGCCCGCTACAACCGCGACACCCTCGACATCGAGTTCAAGGGCAAGAACATCTCCGAGGTGCTCGACCTCTCCTGCGAGGAGGCCCTCGAGTTCTTCGCCAACCAGCCGGTCATCGCCCGCCACATGCAGACCATCGTCGACGTGGGCCTGGGCTACGTGCGCCTGGGTCAGCCGGCGCCGACCCTGTCGGGGGGTGAGGCCCAGCGGGTGAAGCTGGCCAGCGAGCTGGCCAAGCGCTCCACCGGCCACACCATGTACATCCTCGACGAGCCCACCACGGGCCTGCACTTCGAGGACATCCGCAAGCTGCTGGGCGTGCTGTCCCGGTTGGTGGACCAGGGCAACTCGGTGCTGGTCATCGAGCACAACCTCGACGTGATCAAGACCGCCGACTGGCTCATCGACCTCGGCCCCGAGGGGGGCAGTGGCGGGGGCACGCTCGTGGTGGAGGGTCCGCCCGAGCTGGTGGCCGCGACCGCGGGCAGTCACACCGGCGAGTTCCTGGCACCCCTGCTCGAGCCCGCCCCCTGAAGTCGTCGGGCCCGCTGCCGATGGGGGGAGTCGTGGGTTCCACGACACTGCCGCCGGTGTCGGCCCCGACGTCCGCCGCACGCGGCTCGGGGACCGGGCGTCCGGGCCGCCTCCTGCTGCGCGCCGACGCCGGTGCCGGCCGGGGTGTCGGCCACGTCGCCCGCTGCGCCGTGCTGGCCCGATCCTGGATCGCCGCCGGTGGCGAGGCCACCCTGGCCGTCGGTGCCGCCGGCGCCGACCGGGCCGCGGTGGTCGCCGCCGGCGTGCCCGTGGTGCCCGTGGCCGCCGAGCCCGGGTCCGACGACGACGTCGCCACCACCCGGTCCCTGATGGCCGACCACGACTGGCTGGTGGTCGACGGCTACCCGTTCCCCGACGACCTCGGCCCCGCCGTCACCGGCGACCCGGCCCGGGTGGTCCGGATCGACGACCACGGCCACGCCGCCACCCACCCCGCGGCCGTCGTGGTCGACCAGAACCTCGGCGCGGCAGCCGGGCCCTACCGTCACCGGCCTCCGGGCTCGTCGCTGCTCGTCGGCCCCCGCTACGCCCTCGTCGCCCCGCCCGTGGTCGATGGCCCCGATGGGCCCCGACTGGTGGTCCTCCTCGGCGGTGACCCCGCCCCGGCCGTGGTCGAGGCCCTGGCCATGGCCGTGGCCCCGCTGGTCGACACCGTCCCCGTCGTCGCCGCCGGCGGTGGCGACCTGGGTCCGCTCGTCGACGTGGGCGCCGACCTCGCGGGGTTCGTCGCCGCGCCCTTCGCCCTGGTCGGTCCCGACACGGTCGTCCTGGCCGCCGCCGGCACCGTCACCTGGTCGCTGCTCGCCGCCGGGGTCCCGTCGGTCCTCGTGGCCACCGTGGCCAACCAGGTACCGGTCGTGGGGGCCGCCGGGGGGGGCGGGGCCCCCCCCGGCGGCCACCACGACCCCCACGG
>CAYTJS010000103.1:0-11405 GCA_964438115.1 uncultured Iamiaceae bacterium | reverse complement strand
GTACAGCGGAGCGGGGGAGAGGTAGACGGCCGTGTCGTCGGCCCCGAAGACCAGGGTGACCAGGGCCGTGAGCGCCTCGGGGGTGCCCAGCGGGTCACCGGTCAGCGGTGCCTTCACGCCCTTGGGCCGTCCCGTGGTGCCCGAGCTGTAGAGCATGGCCTGGCCCTCGACGGCGTCGTCGGGCTCGTCGGCCGGTTGGTCGGCGAGGAGGGCCTCGAGGCGCTCGAAGCCGGCCACGGGGCCGCCGACCGAGGCCAGCAGGTCGAGGCCGCCGAGCTGGTCGGCCAGTTCAGCCGCCTGGTCGGCCTTGGCCGGCGTGGTGAAGAAGGACCGGCTGCCGGAGTCCTCGATGACGTAGCCCAGCTCCTCGGCGGTCAGCCGCGAGCTGATGGCCGTGTAGTAGAGCCCGGCGTAGCGGGCGCCCCACACCAGGGCCAGGTACTCGACCCGGTTCTCCATGCACAGGGCCACGTGGTCGCCGGGCTCCAGGCCTATTGACCGGTAGAGGTTCGCCACCCGGCAGGCCGTCTCGTGCAGCTCCCGGTAGGTGAGGGTGTCGCCGGAGGTGCCCATGATCACCGCGGGGTGGTCCGGCCGCTGCCGGGCCCAGACCCCGGGGTAGCGCCGTTCGTCGTCGAGGAGGTCGGTCATCGGTCCAGCATGGCCCACGGTGCGGGCTAGGTTCGCCAACCGTGGGGGTGGGACCGGACCGGACGCCGGTGATCGCGGGGGTCGGCCTGTCGGACTACCCGGTGGTGCCCGAGCTGGACTCGGTCCAGCACCACGTCCTGGCCATGCAGCGGGCCCTGGCCGACAGCGGCATCGCCAAGGGCGACATCGACGGCTACATGTCGGCCGGGGGCAGCGGCGGCGTCATGGTCGACGACGCCGTCGTCATGGCCGAGTACCTGGGGATCGACCACCGGTGGCTCGACGCCACCATGACGGGTGGCTCGTCCTTCGAGTTCCACGTCCAGCACGCCGCCGCCGCGATCCGCGACGGCCGCTGCCACACCGTCCTCGTCACCTACGGCTCCAACCAACTCAGCCGCATGGGCCGCACCCTGGGCACCGGCCAGCTGCGGCCGGGCATGGGCCGGGCGGTGGCCGGGCCCAACCAGCACGAGGCCCCGTTCGGCAATTCGCTGGTGGGTGCCTACGCCATGGTCGCCCAGCGCCACGCCCACGAGTTCGGGACCACCCCCGAGCAACTGGCCGAGATCGCCGTCGGCGTGCGGGAGTTCGCCGGCCTCAACCCGAGGGCCCGCTACCGCGACCCGCTCACCGTCGACGACGTGGTCGGTTCCCGCCTGGTCGCCGACCCGCTGCACAAGCTGGACTGCTGCGTCATCACCGACGGCGGCGGCGCCCTGCTCCTCACCACCGAGGAGCGGGCCCGGGACCTGCCCCAGGAGCCGGTGTACGTGCTCGGCGCCGGCGGGGCCCAGTCCCACTGGAACATCTCGCAGTGCCCCGACTTCACGACCTCGGCCGGGGCCCGCATCGCCGACGACGTCTTCGCCGAGGCCGGCGTGACCCGCGACGACGTCGACGTCCTGCAGTTCTACGACAGCTTCACGATCACCGTGGCCGTGCTGCTCGAGGACATGGGCTTCTGCCCGAAGGGCGAGGCGGGGCGCTTCATCGCCGAGGGCCATCTGCGTCGGGGCGGGAAGCTGCCGCTCAACACCGACGGCGGCGGGCTGTCGTCGAACCACCCCGGGATGCGGGGGATCTTCCTGCTGATCGAGGCCGTGCGCCAGCTCCGGGGCCAGGGCGGCGACGCCCAGGTGCCCGACTGCGAGGTGGCCCTGGCCACCGGGTCGGGGGGCTGGCTCTCCTGCATCGGGATGGTGCTGTTGGGCCAGGACCGGCCGGCATGAGCGACGGGGGCCCGGTGATCCACGACGACTGGCTGAAGCCGGTCCCGGCGGTCGACGCCGTGAGCGAGCCCTACTGGTCGGCCACCCTCGAGGGTCGCCTGGTCATCCAGGAGTGCCCCGACTGCGGCCACCGGCAGCACTACCCGCGGGCGGCGTGCACGGCCTGTGGCGCCACCCCCGGCTGGCTCGACTGTGCCGGCACCGGCACCATCCACACGTTCACGGTCATCCGCCAGTTCGGCGGCCCCGGCTTCCGCGACGAGCTGCCCTACGTCGTGGCCATGGTCGAGTTGGACGAGGGCCCGCTGATGCTGGGCAACGTCACCGACGTCGCCCCCGACCTCGTCGCCATCGGCCAGCGGGTCGAGGTCTGGTTCACCCCGGTCACCGACCAGGCCGCCATCCCCCGGTGGCGCCCCGTCACTCGATGATGCTGACGGCCTCCTCGGGGCAGTTGGCCACCGCACGGCGGGCCAGGTCCTCCTGGTCGGCGGGGACGTCACCCTCGACGGCGGTCGACAGGCCGTAGTCGTCGACGTCGAAGAGGTCGGGCGCCAGGCTGTAGCAGCGGTTGTGTCCCTGGCACTTGTCGGGGTCGACGTGGAGCTTCATGGTCACCTCCGGTCAGGCGGGTGGTTGCAGGGTGGGCTCGCGCGGGGCGATGAACAGGCACTGGGCCTCGGCCAGCAGCGTGTCACCGTCGTGCGCCGTTCCCCAACAGAAGATCTTGCGGCCCTCGACCCGGTCCACCCCCGCGGCGTAGTCGATCCGTCGGTAGAGCGGCGTGGGCCGGACCATCTTCACCGTGAGGGTGCCGGTGAAGCCGGCGATGCCCGACGCCATCTGGGCGCAGCCCAGCAGGTCGTCGAAGGCGGCGGCGACGAACCCGCCGTGGACGCAGTCCTGTGGGCCCTCGTAGGCGGCGCCGAAGGTGGCGTGGCCCCGGGTCAGCTCGCCGTCGAGGACGAAGTGGATCGGCGGCGCCAGCGGGTTGCTCTTGCCGCTGATGCCCGAGCGCTCGGTGAGGATCCCGTCGTCGCCCCCGGCGGCCGACATGCCGCCCCGCTCCCGCAGCGAGGGCGGCCGGTCCAGGCGCTCGGCCAGCTCGGCGGCGGCGGCGATGAGCTCGACGTAGGTGGTCTCGTCGACCCGGTCGGTGTCGAGCAGGGCGACCCGCTCGACGATGCGCTTGGCCTCCTCGACCAGCCGGTGCTTCTGCGCCCGGGCCGCGCCCTCCTTCGGCGCCTGGCTGATCCAGAGCTGGCGGGCATCGTCGGGCAGACCCATGCGCTGCACCGTAGGCCGCGCCGCGGCTGGGTACGGTCGGCGCCCGTGGCCGACGACGGCATCACCATCGCCCCCGAGGACCCGAACGGGCCCGACGCCGACGTCTGTCTCCGCGCCTACTTCGCCGAGATCGACGAGCGTTTCGACGAGGGCTTCGACCTCGGTGCCGCCGAGCCCTTCTCGGTGGCCGACATGGTCGAGCCCGAGGGCCTGCTGTTGCTGGCCCGCCGCGACGGTCGGCCGGTGGGCTGTGCCGCCCTGCACCTCTTCGGCGACGGCGTGGCCGACGGCAAGCGGATGTGGGTCGACCGGTCGGCCCGCGGCCTCGGCCTCGGTCGGCGCCTCCTGTTGGCCCTGGAGGACGAAGCCCGGGCCCGGGGCGTCATCCGGCTTCGCCTCGACACCAACCGGAACCTGGTCGAGGCCATCGCCCTGTACCGGTCCCTCGGCTACGAGGAGGTCCCGGCCTTCAACGACGAGGTCCACGCCCACCACTGGTTCGAGAAGCGCCTGGCGTAACGACGATGGCCGGGGCGGGGTCGGACGGGTGATGGGACCCGTCCTGGCGGTGCGTGCAGCCGTGGGCGGGAGCGTGCGGGCCGCGGTCGAGGACGGCCTGGGTCGCCCGGCGATGGTGGTGCGCACGACCAGTGACCGTCGCGCCGGCGCCCTGGGCTCGGTGGACGGGGCGACGATCGCCGCCGCCGCCGACCACGCCCGCCGGACGGGGATTCCCCTCGTGCTGGTGCTGGCCTCCAGCGGCGCCGACGTGACCGAGGGCGTCGACGCCCTGGTCGGCTGGGGCGAGGCGGCCCGGGCCCTCGTCGCCTGTTCGGGCATCGTGCCCGTGGTCGCCGCCCTGACCGGGCCCGCGGTGTCGGGTCCGGCGCTGTTGCTGGGCGTGGCCGACGTCGTGGTGATGACCGCCGACGCCCACGCCTACGTCTCGGGGCCGCGGATGGTGGGCCAGATGACCGGGGCCCGTCTCGACCCCGTGGAGCTGGGCGGGACGGCGGTGCACGCCCGCACGACGGGGGTGGCGGCCCGTGTCGTGACCGCCGCGGACCAGGTCGACGACGAGGTGGCCGAGGTCCTGGCCCTCCTCCCCGCCAGCACCGACGAGGAGCCGCCCCGCTGGCCCACCGACGACCCGGTCGACCGGCCCACGGCGGCCGCCGCCCGCATGCTGCCCGCCGGGGCGACCGCCAGCTACGACGTCCGGGGCGTGATCGGCGACGTCGTGGACGACGGCGCCTTCCTCGAGCTGCGCGAGCAGTGGGCCCCCAACCTGGTCACCGGCCTGGCCACCGTCGACGGGCGCCCGGTGGGCCTCGTCGCCAACCAGCCCCAGGCCCTGGCCGGCACCCTCGACATCGCCTGCTCGCACAAGGGCGCCCGTTTCGTGTCGTTCTGCGACGCCTTCAACCTGCCCCTCGTCACCCTGGTCGACACCCCCGGCTTCTACCCGGGCAAGGACATGGAGTGGCGGGGGATGATCCGCCACGGCGCCCAGCTCGCCTTCGCCTACGCCCGGGCCACCGTCCCCCGGGTCAGCCTCACCCTGCGCAAGTCCTACGGCGGCGCCTACATCGTCATGGACTCGAAGACCATGGGCTGTGACCTCAACCTGGCCTGGCCCACCGCCGAGATCGCCGTGATGGGCGCCGAGGGCGCCGTGGGGATCCTCCACCGCCGGGCCGACCCCGCCGACCGGCCCGACCTCGTGGCCGACTACGAGGAGCGCTACCTGAACCCCTGGGTGGCCGCCGAGCGGGGGGTGATCGACCTGGTCATCGACCCCGCCGACACCCGCCGCGAGCTGGCCGCCGCCCTCGACCTCCTGGCCACCAAACGG
This sequence comes from uncultured Iamiaceae bacterium, assembly GCA_964438115.1. Lineage (GTDB taxonomy): Bacteria > Actinomycetota > Acidimicrobiia > Acidimicrobiales > DATDAH01 > DATDAH01. The sequence continues at coordinate 6,380 of CAYTJS010000103.1, read as the reverse complement.
GAGCGCCTCGCCCCCCGCCGCCACGACAACCTCCCGCTCTGACCGCAGCGGCGCGGGCGACGGCCCGGGGTCAGGGCTCGAGGACGACCTTGATGACGCCGGCGCTTCGGTCGGTGGCGACGCGGAAGGCCTCGGCGGCGTCGTCGAGGCCGAAGCGGTGGGTGATGACGGCGCCGGCCAGCTCGGGGTGGCGGGCGAGGAGGTCGGCGGCGACCTCCACCTCGCGGCGGCCGCCGTGGTGGCCGTAGGCCAGGCAGCCGACCACGTCGAGCTCCTTGGTCGACAGGGCGATGGCGTTGACCGCCAGCTCGTCCCAGTAGGTGCCGAGGACGGCGACGGTGCCCCGGGTCCGGGCGAGGTCGAGGGCCCGGGCGAAGGCCGACGAGGTACCCGCCGCCTCGATGACGACGTCGTAGCGGCCCTCGGCGGGGCGGCCCCCGACGGCCTCGACGGCGGCGGCCTGGTGGGGGTGACGGGTGAGGGCGCCGACCTCGCAGCCGGCGTCGACGGCGGCGGCCACGGCGGCGATGCCGAGGGTCCCGCCGCCGATGACCCCGACCCGCATCCCGGGCTCGACCCGGGCCCGGGCCAGGGCGTGCACGGCGCAGGCCACCGGCTCGACCAGGCCGGCGTCGGCCAGGGCCAGCCCCTCGGGCAGCGGCACCAGGCACTCGGGGCCGACGACCACCCGGTCGGCCATGCCGCCGTCGACGGCGATGCCGATGGTCAGCGCCGACCGGCACAGGTGGGTGTCGCCCGCGGTGCAGCGGTCGCAGGTGCCGCAGTGGCGCACGGGCTCGACGGCCACGGCGGTGCCGTCGGCCAGGCGGCCGGCGACCTCGTGGCCGAGGGTGACCGGCATCGGCCCCCAGGCCAGCAGGTGGACGTCGGAGCCGCAGATGCCCGACGCCGCCACCTCGACCACCACGTCGCCGTCGCCGGGCTCGGGCTCGGCCACGTCGAGCACCCGCACCCCGTCCTCGGTGATCCGCACCCCTCTCATGGCGGCTCCTCCCTCGTGGTGATGGTCGAGACGACGACGGTCCTGGTCAGGAGGTGCCCAGGAGGACGGTGGCGGCCGAGGTGAACCAGCCGCCGGTGGCGTTGACGCAGGCCACCTCGGCGCGCTCGACCTGACGGGCGCCGGCCTCGCCCCGGAGCTGGCGCACCGCTTCGACCAGCAGGAACATGCCCCGCATCCCGGGGTGGCAGGCCGACAGGCCGCCGCCGTCGGTGTTGGTGGGCAGGGCGCCCCCGACCCGCAGGCGGCCGTCGGCCACGAACGGGCCGCCCTCGCCCTTGGGGCAGAACCCCAGCCCCTCCAAGGTGGCCACCACCATGTAGGTGAAGGCGTCGTAGAGCTGGCAGACGTCGACGTCGGCGGGCGTCAGCCCGGCCCGGCGGAAGGCGGTCGCCCCGCTGCGCACGCAGGGCGACTCGGTGACGTCGTCCCACTCGCTCATGGTCGTGTGCGAGATGGCCTCGCCGGTGCCCAGGACCCAGACCGGGGCCTTGGCGGCGTCGCGGGCCCGGTCGGCCGTGGTCAGCACGATCGCCCCGCCACCGTCGGAGCGGATGCAGCAGTGCAGCTTGGTCAGCGGGTCGGCGATCATCGGCGAGGCGTTGACCTCGTCGATGGTCAGCGGGTCCCGGTAGTAGGCGTCGGGGTTGAGCCCGGCGTTGTGGCGGGTGGACACCGCCACCTCGGCCAACTGCTCGATGGTGGTGCCGAACTCGTGCATGTGGCGCATGGTCGCCATGGCGTACTGCGAGATCAGCGAGTGGCCCCACGGGGCGGCGAACTGGGTCGGCCCCCGGGACCCGAACGACAGGTTGGCCCGCCGCCGGCCCGCCTTCAGGTCGGCCCGGGTGGTCGACCCGTAGACGCAGACGATCGTCCGGGCCATCCCCGCCTGCAGGGCGGCGACGGCGTGGCCGACCATCACCTCCCACGAGGCCCCGCCCACCTGGGTCGAGTCGAAGTGGTCGGGGCGCAGCCCCAGGTACTCGGCCACCTCGACGGGGGCCAGCGAGCCCAGCCCGCACGAGTAGAGCCCGTCGACGTCGTCGCGGGTCAGGCCGGCGTCGGCCAGGGCCCGGGCCGTGGCCTGGTGGTGGAGCGCGTACGGCGTCATGTCGTCGACCCGTCCGACCTCGGACAGGGCCGCCCCCACGATCGCCACCCGGTCCCGGTTGGTGGTCGACACGGGCGGCGATGGTAATGAAGGGCCGTGGACCTCAGGTTCAGCGACGAGGACGAGTCGTTCCGGGACGAGGCGCGGGACTTCCTCGAGACCCACCTGCACGGCGACTTCGCCGGCCTGCGCGGGCTCGGCGGACCGGGCAAGGAGTTCCAGGACTTCGAGGGCCGCCTCGAGTGGGAGCGCCTCCTCGGCCGCGAGGGCTGGAGCGTGGTGGGCTGGCCGGAGGCGTGGGGCGGCAAGGGCCTGCCCGTCACCCAGCAGGTCATCTGGCACCAGGAGTACGCCCGGGCCCGGGCCCCCGGCCGCGTCGGCATCGTCGGCGAGGGCCTGCTCGGGCCCACCCTCCTCGCCTTCGGCACCGAGGAGCAGAAGGCCCGCTTCCTGCCCGGCATCGCCTCGGGCGAGGAGTTGTGGTGCCAGGGCTACTCCGAACCCAACGCCGGCTCCGACCTGGCCAACGTGGCGACCCGGGCCACCCTCGACGGCGCCGAGTGGGTGATCAGCGGCCAGAAGGTGTGGACGTCGCTGGCCACCTGGGCCCAGTGGATGTTCGTCGTGTGCCGCACCGACCCCGACGCCGAGCCCAAGCACCGGGGCATCTCCTACCTGCTCTGCCCGATGGACCAGCCCGGCATCGAGATGCGGCCCATCGTCCAGGCCACCGGGACCTCCGAGTTCAACGAGGTCTTCCTCGACGGGGCCCGCACCGCCGCCGACCTGGTGGTGGGCGAGGTCAACGGCGGCTGGCGGGTGGCCATGGGCACCCTCGGCTTCGAGCGGGGCGTGCTCACCCTGGGCCAGCAGATGGAGTTCGCCCACGAGTTCGAGCTGATCCTCGAGACCGCCCGCCGCACCGGGGTGGCCGAGGAGCCGGTGATGCGCCAGCGCCTGGCCGACGCCTGGATCGGCCTCGAGCTCATGCGCCTCACCGCCCTGCGCACCATCTCGGGCGAGCCGGGGCCGGAGACCTCGATCAACAAGCTCTACTGGGCCAGCTTCCACCGCCGCCTGGGCGAGCTGGCCATGGACGTGCTGGCCGCCGCCGGCACCGTCCTCGACCCCACCGCCGCCCTGCCCGGCAGCGGCGACTACTGCCTGTCGCAGCTGCAGGCGCTGTTCGTCTTCAGCCGGGCCGACACCATCTACGGCGGGTCCAACCAGATCCAGCGCAACGTGCTCGGTGAGCAGGTGCTGGGCCTCCCCAAGGAGCCACGACCGTGAGCCGAGCCATCCCCCCGTACCCCGAGGGCCACGACCTCCTGGTCGGCAAGGGTGTGGTGGTCACCGCCGCCGCCGGCACCGGCATCGGCTTCGCCACCGCCCGCCGCTGCGCCGAGGAGGGGGCCCGGGTCGTCGTGTCCGACCACCACGAGCGGCGCCTGGGCGAGGCCGCCGACGCCATCGCCGAGGCGGTGGGGGAGCGGCCCCACACCATCGTCTGCGACGTCACCGACGACGCCGCGGTGCAGGCACTCGTCGACGGGGCCGCCGACGTCCTCGGCGGCATCGACGTGATGGTCAACAACGCCGGCCTGGGCGGCGAGGTGGACCTGGTCGACATGACCGACGAGCAGTGGTCGATCGTCCTCGACGTCACCCTGAACGGCACGTTCCGCACCACCCGGGCCGCCCTGCGCCACATGCTGCCCCGCGGGTTCGGGGTCATCGTCAACAACGCCTCGGTCCTGGGCTGGCGGGCCCAGAAGGGCCAGGCTCACTACGCCGCGGCCAAGGCCGGGGTCATGGCCCTCACCCGCTGCGCCGCCATGGAAGCGGCCGAGGCCGGGGTCCGGGTCAACGCCGTGGCCCCCAGCCTGGCCACCCACCCGTTCCTGACCAAGGTCATGAGCGACGGCCTGCTCGAGGAGCTGGAGGCCAAGGAGGCCTTCGGGCGGGGCGCCACCCCCTGGGAGGTGGCCAACGTGATCGTCTTCCTGGCCAGCGACCTCAGCACCTACATGACCGGCGAGGTCGTCGCCGTCAGCTCCCAGCACCCGTAGGGGCGACCAGGGGCTACTGCAGACGGAAGCCGCCGCCGCCCGAGGTGGACGGCGGGGGGGCGACCACGGGCGGCCCGACCGGTGGTGCGGCCTGGGCGCCGGGTGGGGGTGGGATGACCCCGGCCGGGCGGGGCGGGGGCGGCGTCGTCGGCGGTGGGGGCGGCAGCGGCTTCACCTTCTCGCGAGGGGGCAGGCCGGCCAGGTCGCAGAGCCGGTTGATGCGTTGGTGCAGCAGCAGCGAGGTGCCCAGGGCCTTGGCCCGGGCGGAGTGGGCGCCGCCGAAGACCCGGGCGGGGACCTCGACCCACAGCGGGGCGGTGGCCCGGCTGACCCGGAGCACTTCGGTCTGGTCGGCGTCGAGCTTCTCGAGGGCGGTGATGAGCGCCTCGGGGTGACGGGTGAACTGGATCGCCACCCGGTCCCGGTACTCACCCTGGTCCCGCAGGGCCCAGGCCTGCAGGCGCTCGGCGTTGCGGGCCGGGAGCCAGCCGATGATCGACTTGAGGTCGCCGGCGTCGGCGGCGGCGATGGCTCCCGACGTGAGGGCCACCGCCCAGCTGGACAGGGCGATGTCCCACGAGCCGATGCGGCTGACCTCGTAGGACAGGACCGCCTCCAGCTCGTCCCGGTTGAGGCGGTCGACGAGGCCGCTGGTGATGCCGACGATCGTCTTCTTGGGTCGGGTGCCCACCCCGAAGGTGTTGGGCGCCGGGTCGACGATGACGGCGAAGCGGGGGATGGGCACCCCGGCGGCGATGGCCAGGCCCTCCATCAGGTTCCGGACCTGCGGGTACTGGTCGGGATCGGCCAGCACGGCGCCGGTCTCGCGCAGCACCTGCTGCTCGAGCCGACGACGCAGCAGGGGCAGGCGGACCAGGGACAGAACGCTGCCCACCACGATCGACAGGGCCAGCACGGCGAGCAGGAAGACCCCGAACCACTTCAGCAGCTGCAGGTCGTCGGGGTAGGCGCCCTGGCTGACGGCCCACAGGATGAAGGTGAGGGCGGTGGCGATCGTGGCGGCGCACACGGCCAGCCAGTAGTTGATGGTCGCCAGCACCAAGAGGCCGGCGATGCGCAGCCGGTTCCGCCGGGCGAAGAGGTCGGGCCGCTCCATGGCGCTCACCGTAGGACGGCCCGGGGCCCCGGCCGTGAGTAGGCGCTACTCAACCTCGCCGTGGCCGTTGCCGGCCGGGTCGGGCGGCTCCTCGATGAGGGCGGCGGCGACGTCGTCCACGTAGGCGTCCCAGCGCTCGGTGAGCTGGTCGATGAGCTGACGCAGGAGCTTGGGCGACATGGCCACCCGGGCCACCACGGTGCCGATGTTGGGGTCGACGGACTCGTCGACCCGGACGAAGTCGACGGTCACCTCGTGATCGCCGACCTGGACCGCCGCGCTGTTGGCCCACACCCCGGCCTGGTGCGCGGCGGGCACCACGACGATGAGCTCGTCGTCGGGCTCGTGCATCGGATCCCCCACGGTCCCCCTCCCGCTCCCTACCGTAGGCGGGTGCCCGACGACGTGCCCGACGACGCCTCGGCGGACGCGGGCGAGGGCGACGAGGAGGGCCAGAGCGGCCTGGGGCGCGGCCTGGCCGCCATCATCCCCACCCTGGCCGGCGAGCTGGCCAGCAACCCGGCCACGGCTCGCCGCCGGCGCCGCCGCGGGGGTGTGGCCGCCCTCCTGGGCGCCGCCGCCGAGCCCGCTGACGAGGTCGACAGCAAGCCCGCGCCCGACGAGCCGACGGCCGTCGATCCCGCCCCCGCCGAGGGGCCCGCGGCCACCGATGTCGTGGCCCCGCCGCTGCCCCTGGGGGACCCGACGCCGGTCGACGCACCCGATCCGGTGCGGGCGCCTTCGGCCGTGCGCGAGCTGCGTGACGACCTGGTCGGCGCCCTCCTCGACGGCCTGGCCCGCACCATGGCCCTCGACGTGTGCGGCTACCTGCACCACGCCCCCGGCGAGCGCCCGCACCTGTTCCTGCTCTCGCCCCCGCTCGACGGCATCGGCCCGGCCCGGGCCTACGAGCTCTTCGACGCCCTGCGGGCCGACCTCGAGAGTGGGGCGTCGACGCCGATGCTCGAGGTCGCCGGATTCCGGGGCCTGACCGTCACCACCGCGGGCGTCGGCAGCCGGGGCGTGTGGGTGGTGGCCCGGGCGGGGGGCGGTATCACC
>CAYTJS010000102.1:3906-11417 GCA_964438115.1 uncultured Iamiaceae bacterium | reverse complement strand
CCGAAATTGCGTCGATTCGTTGCGCTGGGCTCAACAGAACGACGCAATTTCGGGTCGTTGGCGAGGCTGGGTGGCGCGGCGGGTGACGGCGGGTGTCACTTGACGAAGGTGGGGGCGAGGGGGCTGCCGGCGCCACGGGTCAGCGGCAGGGGCGTGGCCACGAGCAGGCCGTCGTACTGGCCGTCGGCGGCGCAGTCGGCGGCCAGCTCGTCGAGGTACCAGAGCTGGCCCTGCATCATCCCCATGTCCCGCAGGTGCAGCAGGTGCACCGGGAGCAGCACGGCCGGGTCCTCGCAGGGCCAGCACTCGAAGACCAGCGTGTCGGTGGCGACGGCGGCCACGTCGTGATCACGCAGCCACTCGACCGACCGGGTCGACAGCCCCGGCGACGGGTCGGCGTAGCGCAGCTTCGAGGTGGCCAGGTGAGCCATCTGCCCGGTCCGGACGAGGAGGATGTCGCCGGGCTGGACCTCGATCGAGCCGAGGGCGGCGGCGGCGTCGAGGTCGTCGCCGGTGATGGGGTGCCCGTCGTCGAAGTGGTCCACGCCGTGGACCCGGGCCACGTCGAGCAGCACGCCCCGGGTGACGAGCGGCCCCACCTGCTCGATCCCCAGGCGGTGGCAACCGGCGTCATCAACGGCCGAGAACGGGACGTCGTTGTAGTAGCGCTCCTCGTAGCCGGCGTGGGCCAGCGAGTCCCAGTGGGTGGCGGCCTGCACGCCCATGGTCAGCCGGTCGTCGGTGGCGCAGAAGTCGGCCGTGTCGCCGGTGTAGGACTGGTTGACGGCGATCATCTCGCGGGTCGGGTTGTCCCGGCCGGGGATGAGGCCCATCTGCGGGCCGTCCTCGTCGAAGGGGATGGCCAGGCTGAACGGCCGCCCCTGAGGGGCGGCGGCCAGCCCCCGCAGCACCGCCGCCTGGTCGGCCAGGTTGAGCGTGCCCCGCTGATCGTCCGGCCCCCAGCGTCCCCAGTTCGAGACCCGGGCGGCCAGCTCCTTCAACTCGCTCGGCAGTGCCATGGGCCCAGCCTCGCGCGGACGATGCCGACGGTCGGGATCGGCGCGGCCAAGATGACCGGGTGGAGCACGCCGACGACGACCCGGCGACCCGGCTGGCCGACGAGCTGCGGCGCGCCATCGAGGAGCTGAGCTCGGTCGACCACGACCCCGAGCGGGTGGCTCGGGCCGCGGAGATGGCCAGGGAGCTGCGCACCTTCCTCGACGGGCCCCGGGCGCCCCGCTGGTACGAGGCCATGGCCGAGGCCGGACGGCTCGACGAGGCCAGCACCGAGGCCTTCCACAAACAGAGCCTCTTCCGGGGCGCCCACAACCCACTCGCTCCGCCGATGGCCATGACCGTCGAGACCGACGACGAGGGCCGCGAGGTCATCGTCGGCCGGGTCCACCTGGGGGAGGCCTACGAGGGCCCGCCCCACGGCGTGCACGGCGGCTACGTCGCCGGCCTGTTCGACGACGTGCTGGGCGCCACCCAGAAGCTGATGGAGAAGCCGGGGGTCACCGCCAAGCTCGAGGTGAAGTACCGCCACATCACCCCCATCGAGGAGGACCTGGTCCTGCGGGCGTGGGTGGTCGAGGACGTCGGTCGGCGCATCGTCTCGCGGGCCACCTGCCACGCCGCCGGCGGCGAGCTGGTCACCGCCGAGGCCGAGGCCCTCTTCATCCGGGTCGACTTCACCGAGGTCCAGGCCCGTATGGCCGCCCGCAGGGGCTGAGCCCCTCGGGACCGAGCCCCTCCCTGGTTCCGATTCGGTCGGCGCGTGTGGACTAACCTCCAGCCATCTTCGAACGTCGCCTGGAGTCCCTCATGCACCGCCCTGTCCGTGTCCTGCTCGGTGCCGTCGTCCTACTCGTCGGACTCGGAGCCATCCCTGCCTGGGCCACCGGCCCGGCCGGTGGTGAGGGCAAGAACCCCAGTTCCCCCCTCTCCGTCCTGCCCGTCCCCGGCGCCTACGACCAGGCGACGTTCACCTTCAACACCTTCGACGAGAACTGCGTGGCCGAGGGCTCGATGAGCATCCCCGGGGTCCCGGGGTTCACCGTGGACTTCGACAACCCCCAGTCGGGCACCATCGTTCTCGGCCCCGACACGCCGCCCGGCTACTACGACCTGACCTACGTCTGCGACAACGGGGACGGCGAAACCACCTACGAGGGCCAGCTCGCCTTCGGGTACGTGCAGGTCGACAAGGTGGTCCAGGGCGAGGTCCCGGCCGACGCCCAGTTCACGATCGACCTGACCTGCACCGTCGAGCGGCCCGACGAGGGCTACGGCACCGAGGGGTTTCCGAGCGACCTGATCGACACCACCCTGACCTTCGGGGCGGCCGGTGGGACCCAGAACGTCGTGCACTACGGCAGCCAGACCTGCACGCTCACCGAGACCGAGACGGCGGGGGCGATCTCGGTCACGGTCGAGACGACGGACTGCAACGAGCCCGAGGCCGGGACCGAGGCCACCTCGGGCACCTTCGACATCTTCTCGCCGGTGGCCTGCACCCAGACGGTGACCAACGTGTTCCGTGATGCCGCCGTCGACGACGACGACGTGGTCGAAGGCAGGCCCCCCTTCACCGGCTGAGGTCGGACCGCTCCGGGAGGGGTCCCCCGGTCAGGGCCGCAGGGACCAGACCGGGACAGGGACCGAGAAGCCCTTGAGTTCACGGCGGCCGGCGGGCTCGGGGTCGTGTTCGGCCAGGTCGGCGGCCACGGCGTCGTCGACGAGCAACTCGTCGGTGGCGGCCACCTCGGCCAGGCGGGCGGCCCGGTTGACCACGGCCCCGTAGTGGTCGCCGCCGTGGGCGATCACCGGTCCCATGGCGAGGCCGCCCCGGGCGCTGACCGGCGTGGGCAGCTCCTCGGCCGCCCACCGCAGCAGCCCCAGTCCCGCGGCCGCGGCGCCGTCGCCGTCGAGGGCGGTGAACATGACCTCGTCGCCGATCATCTTCACCACCCGGCCCCCGACGGTGGTCACGGTGTCGGCGGCCACGGCGGCGAAGTCGAGGGCGAGGGCGAGCACGTCGGCGGCCGAGGCCGACTCGGTGGCCGCGGTGAACCCGCTCAGGTCCACGAAGCCGACGACGAGGACCAGCCGGTCGACCCCGCCGCCGGCCCGGCGGGCGGCCCGGCTCATCTCCAGGGCCTGGATCAGGTGGGCTCGCAGCAGGGTCGGGAACTGCTCGACGGCCACCTCGAGGAGGCCGATGGCGGCCTCGCTCTGCTCGGCCAGGTTCACCTGATCCACGCCCTCGGCCACCAGCGGGCTCTCGACCTCGGCCATGAACAGCTCGTTGACGGCCTCGGCGACCTGGCGCATGGCCCGGCCCAGGGTTCGGGCCAGGTGGAGCACCTCCCGTTCGCTGAACTGGCCGGCGGCGGCGTGCACCAGGCCGAGGAGGGAGAGGTCGTCGTCGGTCAGGGCCGCCACGCCGTCGGGGGCGACGAGGCCGAGGGCCGTGACCAGGCCGCGGGTCTCGTCGACGGGGTGGCCCAGTCGGGCAGCGGCGTCGGCCACCGTGAGGGTGGGCACCGGCCGGATCAGCCGATCGGTGGCCAGGTTGCCGTTGAGCTGGCCCCGGGCGCGGGCCTCGGCGATGGTCGCCTCGTCGACACCACGCGACCGCAGCCAGGCGACCAGCCGCGCCTCGTCGTCGTCGGCCACGGCCCGACGCTACCCCCGGGGCCGATCGGGCGCCGCGGCGTCAGGTCGAGGCGGCGACGGCGTCCCGGGCCGCCCGGGCGGCGGTGACGGCCGCCGCCGTGGCGTCGCGGGCCAGGCGGGTCAGCGCCGGCAGTCGTCCGGGGTGGCACAGCACGTGGCCCAGGGCCGCCACCGGCCGGGGCCGACCCTCGGCGTCGACCAGGCCGAGGGTGCCGACCTCGAAGGTGTCGTCGTCGGCCCGGTCGCTGATCGCCCGGAAGGCGCTCCACGGCACGCCGAGGGCCTCGCCGGCCACGGCCACGCCGGTGGTCTCCATGTCCACGGCCACGACGCCGGTGGCGGCGAAGTCGGCCAGCACCTCGTCGGGGTGGCCGTACTCGTCGGAGGAGACGATCTCGCCGGCGGGCTCGACCTCGCCCAGCCGGGCCGGCGCCCGCTGCTGCCGGGCCGGCCAGTCGCTGACCACGGCGGGGACGACGAGGTCCCGCAGGGAGACCTCGGGCCCCACCCCGCCGGCGATGCCGACGACGACCAGGTGGTCGACGCCGGCCTCACCCACCAGTCGGCGGGCCGTGGCCTCGCCCCGGGCGATGCCGATGCCGCCGGTGACGGCGATGACCTCGGCGCCGCCGACCCGGCCGATGTGACCCGCCAGGTCGCCGAGCCGCCCTCGCCGGAGCCCGAACGCCTTCACGACCGGCCGCAGCTCCGACGGCATCGGTGCCACCACCCCGAACCGCATCCCCGCAACCTACGCCGGGGCATGATGCGGGGCGGCCCGGAGCGTCCGGGCGCAGGTGGTCGGGAGGAACGATGGAGATCGAGGGCAAGGGAGCGGTGATCGTGGGCGGGGCGTCGGGCATGGCCCGGGCCACCGCCGAGCAGTTGCGGGCGAAGGGGGCGCGCATCGCCATCCTCGACCTGCCCACCTCGGCGGGGGCGGAGGTCGCCGCCGCCCTCGACGGCACGTTCCACCCCGTGAACGTGATGGACGCCGACCAGACCGAGGCCGCCCTGGCCGCCGCCGTGGAGGACCTGGGCGCCCTGCACATCGCCGTGAACACCGCCGGCGGGGGCACCGCCGCCCGCACGCTGGGCAAGGACGGCCCGCACCCCCTCGACGAGTTCCGTCGGGTCATCGAGCTGAACCTGATCGGCACCTTCAACCTGAACCGGCTCCAGGCCATGCACATGGCGAACAACGAGCCCGAGGACGGCGAGCGGGGCGTGATGATCGACACCGCCTCCATCGCCGCCTTCGAGGGCCAGATCGGCCAGGTGGCCTACACCGCGGCCAAGGCCGGCATCGCCGGGATGATGCTGACCATGGCCCGGGACCTGGGCTCGCTCGGCATCCGGGCCGTGGCCATCGCCCCCAGCCTCTTCAGCACCGGCCTCACCGAGGGCATCCCCGACGAGTTCGCCGAGCTGCTCACCAAGGACGCCGCCTTCCCCAAGCGCATGGGCCGACCCGAGGAGTACGGCCGCCTGGCCGTGGCCATCGTCGAGAACCCCATGCTCAACGGCGGCTGCATCCGCCTCGACGCCGGCCAGCGCTTCGCCCCGAAGTAGCCCCCGCCCGCGCCGATTCGCGCATTTCGCCCCGATCGGGGAGACTGTGGGTCTATGCCGATCGCCCTGACCGAGGACCACATCGCCCTGGCCGACACGGCCGCCGAGCTGCTGGACAAGCGGGGGAGCCGGGCCGCCGCCCGGGCCCTGCTGGAAGCCGAGAGCGAGGGCCGGCCCGAGCTCTGGGCCGAGCTGGCCGAGGTGGGCTGGCTGGGCCTGGCCCTGCCCGAGGAGCACGGCGGCTCGGGTTTCGGCATGGAGGAGCTGGTCGTGGTGTGCGAGGCCGTGGGCCGGGCCGTCACGCCCGGGCCGTTCGTGCCCACGGTGACCGCCGGCGCCGTGCTGGCTGCCGTCGCCGGTGACGACATCAAGGCCCGACTGCTGCCCGGCCTGGCCGACGGCTCGACCGTCGGCGCCGTCGCCCTCGACGGCGACCTCACCGTCAGCGGCGGCACCGCCTCCGGCACCCTGCCCGCCGTCATCGGTGGCGCCCTGGCCGATGTCGTCCTCGCCGTGGTGGGCGACGACGTGGTCGTGGTCGACACCGCCAGCGGCGTGACCGCCGAGGTGCCGGCGAACCTGGACCCGGCCCGGCGCAGCGCCCGCCTCACCCTCGACGGAGCCGCCGCCGAGGTCATCGCCGGCGGGGCCCAGGCCCTGATCGACCACACCCGGCTGCTGTTCGCCGCCGAGGCCACCGGCATCGCCCGCGAGTGCACCGAGATGGCAGCCGAGTACGCCAAGGTCCGCGAGCAGTTCGGCCGCCCCATCGCCATGTTCCAGGGCGTCAAGCACCACTGCGCCAACATGCTGGTCGCCGCCGAGCTGTCGACCTGCCTGGTGTGGGACGCCGCCCGCGCCGCCGAGGACGGGGGCGACGCCTTCTCGCTGGCCGCCGCCATGGCCGCCACCGTCGCCCTGCCCGCCGCCTACGACTGCTCGAACCTGAACATCCAGGTCCACGGCGGCATCGGCTTCACCTGGGAGCACGACGCCCACCTCTACATGCGGCGGGCCACCGTGGTCGACGCCGTGATCGGCTCCGAGGCCGCCGCCCGGGCCGTGGTCGACCTGACCGCCCGGGGCGTGACCGTCACCCGTGGCGTCGAGTTGCCGCCGGAGGCCGAGCCCATCCGCGACGAGGTGAAGGCCTTCGTCGAGCGCATCAAGGACCTCGACGCCGAGGCCCAGCGCGAGGCCATGATCGAGACCGGCTACGTGCAGCCGCACTGGCCCAAGCCGTGGGGCCGCGAGGCCAGCCCCATCGAGCAGCTGGTGGTCGAAGAGGAGTTCGCCGCCGCCGGGGTCAAGCGCCCCGGCTACGGGATCACCGGCTGGGTGATCCTCACCCTTATCCAGCACGGCACCGACGACCAGGTGCAGCGCTGGGTGCCCCGCACGCTGCGCCAGGAGTGGATCTGGTGCCAGCTGTTCAGCGAGCCCAACGCCGGCTCCGACGCCGCCGGCGTGAAGACCAAGGCGACCCGGGTCGACGGCGGCTGGCTGGTCAACGGCCAGAAGGTGTGGACCAGCGGCGCCCACGTGTCCCGCTACGGCTTCGCCACGGTGCGCACCAACCCCGACGTGCCCAAGCACGACGGCATCACGACCATGGTCATCGACATGGAGGCCGAGGGCGTCGAGGTGCGCCCCCTGCGCATGATCTCGGGCCAGTCCGAGTTCAACGAGGTCTTCTTCAACGACGTGTTCGTGCCCGACGACGACGTGGTGGGTCCCGTCGACGGCGGCTGGACCGTGGCCCGGGCCACCCTGGGCAACGAGAGCGTGTCGATCGGCGGGGGCGACGGGGGCCTGTCGTTCCCCGGTGCCGGCCTGATCCCCGCCGTGGGCGGCGCCGAGGACCGGGTCCCCGGCGGCTCGGCCCGGGTGGGGCGCTACATCGCCACCCAGGAGGCGATGAACATCCTCAACCTGCGCCAGGTCCACCGGGCGGTATCGGGGGCGGGCCCGTCGCCGGAGGGCGCCATCACCAAGCTGATCATGTCGGAGCTGGGCCACGAGGCCGCCGGCATGCTCGCCCCCGCCGCCGGCCCCGGGGCCGCCTATCTCGACGGCGACGGTGCGGTGGCCGGGATGCTCAACCTGATGCACCGGGCCATGTCCATCGCCGGCGGCACCAGCGAGATCAAGCGCAACCAGATCGGCGAGCGCATTCTCGGCCTCCCGCGTGACCCCTTGATCAAGTAGGGAGGTGCGCCGACAGGTGCAGCTCCGGCGGGGTGGGTGGGGACCCGCCTCGC
>CAYTJS010000102.1:0-3806 GCA_964438115.1 uncultured Iamiaceae bacterium | reverse complement strand
CTCGCACTGCGATGAGGCGTATGCCGAAGAGCCGGCAGGCAGGGAGGTGCGCCGAGAGGCGCGGCTCCGGCGGGGTGGGTGGGGACCCGCCTCGCACTGCGATGAGGCGTATGCCGAAGAGCCGGCAGGCAGGGAGGTGCGCCGAGAGGCGCGGCTCCGGCGGGGTGGGTGGGGACCCGCCTCGCACTGCGATGAGGCGTACGCCGAAGAGCCGGCAGGCAGGGAGGTGCGCCGACAGGCGCAGCTCCGGCGGAGCGGCGGGCTAGAGGTCGTCGACCAGGCGGTAGTGCTCGCCGTAGCGGTGGTTGGCGTCGCGCATCTTGGCCAGCTCGCGTTCGCGGAAGCCGTGGCGGAGGGCGTCGGCCTCGGTGGCGTCGATGCCCTTGTGCATGGTCGTCTCGAACTGGCTCTCGTGGCACTCGAGGGCGGTCAGCTTGGGCTCGACCCAGTCCGTGACGTCCTCGGTGTGGTTGGGCTCGTCGGCCTCGAAGAGCAGCAGCAGCGACGGCCGCCACGGCTCGACGTCGTGATCAGGGTGGAAGTGCGGGTCGCGGGCGGCGACGATGCCGTCGCAGGCGAGGAAGCCGGCGGCCCGGTGGTCGGGGTGGAGGCGGTACCGCTTCCACGGGTCGTGGGCCAGGACGACCTCAGGCCGGAGGTGGCGGATCCACCAGGCGACCCGCTCCCGGCGCTCGAGGGTCGCCTCCAGCTCGCCGTCGACCCAGCCGCAGAAGCCGACCTCACCGGTGCTGCCCAGGGCCCGGGCCGCGGCCCGCTGCTCGTCCTGGCGCAGGGCGACCAGGGCCTCGGTGTCGGCGTGGGGGTCCCAGGACCCCTTCGACCCGTCGGTGAGGATCAGGTGGTTCACCACGCAGCCGTCGGCCGACCACTTGGCGAAGGTGGCGCCGCAGTTGAACTCGACGTCGTCGGGGTGGGCGGCGATGGCCAGGGCCCGGGCGGGCGTGGGCAGGTCGTGGGTGTGCTCGGTCACGGGGCGAGGAGGGGGGTGGTGGGGACGTCGGCGGGCAGGTCCAGGTCGGCGGGCACGTCCACGTCCCAGGTCAGGCGGGGCGGGCGCACCACGGTCAGGCCGAGGCCGACCCGCTCGGCCTCGGCGCAGTGGCGGGCGAAGGAGCCGGCCCCGTAGGCGAACTCGAAGCCGACGCCGGTGGGCACCGAGGCCACGTTGGTGCCGTCGTCGTGGCGGTCGGGGACGAGCACGACGCCGTCGTCGCCGGGGTCGGCCAACTCGTCGAAGCCGGTGGCGAGGGGCAGGTCGGCATGGGTCACGAGCACCCGGGGCACGCCCTCGGCGGCGACGGTGGCCACGGCGTCGTTCACGGCGCCGTTGAGCCCCAGGCCGGGCCGCCACAGCACCCGGGCGCCGTGGCCCTCGGCCCAGGCGGCGACCTCGTCGTCGTCGCACACCACGGCCACGGGCAGGTCGCCGGTGGCCACCAGGACCCGGTCGGCCATCTCGCGGGCCAGCGCGGCCCGCTCGGCGCCACCCAGCACCTCGGCCAGGCGCAGCTTGGCCCGTCCGAAGGCCTTCACCGGCACCAGGACGAGCACCCGCCGGAGTGTACGACCACCGCCCCACCCCCGAACTTGCGTCGCTCACACCACGGATCCGTGGTGGAGCTGACGCAAGTTCGAGGCGGTGGGGGTGTCGTAGGGTGCGGGGCATGGACGTCCGAGTCGTCGTGCTCGGGGCCGGTTCGTGGGGGACGACGGTGGCGCACCTGGCGGCGCACAACACGCCGACGGTCCTCTGGGCCCGGCGCCCCGAGGTGGCCGAGGAGATCACCACCCGCCACACCAACCAGCGCTACCTGCCCGGCTACGAGCTGCACCCGGCGCTGGCCTCGACGGCCGACCTGGCCGAGGCAGTGGCCCAGGCCGACGTGCTCGTCATGGGCGTGCCCAGCAGCGGGTTCCGCCAGACCCTGGCCGAGGTGCGCGAGCACCTGCGCCCGTGGGTGCCCGTCGTCAGCCTGGCCAAGGGCCTCGAGCAGGGCACCAAGCTGCGGATGACCGAGATCATCAACGAGGAGATCCCCGGCCACCCCTACGGCGTGCTCACCGGACCCAACCTGGCCAAGGAGATCCTCGCCGGTCAGGCCGCCGCCGCCGTCATCGCCATGTCGGACCCGACCGTGGCCGAGCGCCTGCAGCAGCTGTTCGCCACCGACCTGTTCCGGGTCTACACCAACGAGGACGTGGTCGGCTCCGAGCTGGGTGGGGCGCTGAAGAACGTCATCGCCCTGGCCTCGGGCATGGCCGACGGCCTCGGCGCCGGCGACAACACCCGGGCCGCCGTCATCACCCGGGGCCTGGCCGAGGTCAGTCGCCTGGGCGTGGCCATGGGCGGCGACCCCATGACCTTCGCCGGCCTGGCCGGGATGGGCGACCTACTCGCCACCTGCATCTCGACCCAGAGCCGCAACCGTCACGTCGGCGAGGAGCTGGGCAGGGGCAAGACCATCGAGCAGGTCATCGAGGAGATGGACCAGGTGGCCGAGGGCGTCAAGACGGCCCGGGTCGTGCTCGAGCTGGCCGAGCAGTACGGGGTCGAGATGCCCATCGCCGCCGAGGTGGCCGCGGTGTGCGCCGGCGCCGGTGACGCCCAGGGGGCCTACCGGGGCCTCTTGCGTCGCACCAATGCCTCTGAACGACACTGATGGTGTGATTGACATCGGTGTCCTCGGCGCCGGCCGTCTCGGTGGGGTCGACCCCAGCGGCGGCCTGCACCCCTCGGGCCACGATTGGGTGCTGCGGTGGTGGATCGGCGCCGACGACCGCTGGCACGCGCCCACCGCCGAGGCCGCCGTGCGCCAGTCCCTGGTCGACGGCACGCCGGTGGTCGAGACCCGCCTCCGGGTGCCCGGCGGCGACGTGGCGGCCCACGCCTACGGGGTCACCGGGCCGGGGGGTGCCTCGGCCCTGGTGGTCGAGCTGACCAACGAGACGCCGGTGCCGGTCGCGGCGGGCCTGGTCGTGGACGGGAGCGGCTTCCGGGTGGACGGTCCGGTGCTCCACGTCGACGACGGCGCCCAGGTGCGCCTGCCCCGGGACCCGTCCGAGGTGGCGGGACCGGTCGCCTTCCTGCCCATCACCCACAAGACGACGCTGCGGATGGTGGTCACCCGTGACGTCGACGCCCCCGACCCGGCCGAGCTGCCCGACGCCGACCGGGTGGCGGCCGGCTGGCGCCGCCAGGTCGACGTCGACACCCGGTGGGTCCTGCCCGCCCCGACCATCGCCGCCACCGTCGACGCCTGCCGGGCCGCCCTCCTGCTGGCCGAGCCGGTCGACCTGCTCGACGGCGCCCTCGTCGCCGAGGCCCGTCGCGCCGCCGGCCTTCCCGGGGTCGACGGCGCCCGGGTCACCCTCGCCGGCCGCCAGCGACTGTCGGGCGCCTTCGACGACGGGACGGGCTCGCCCGCAGCCACGGGCCAGGCCCTGGTCCTGCTCGGCCCCGAACCTGACGACGAGCTGGTCGGCCCGGTGGCCAAGGCCGCCCACCGCATCGACAAGGAGCGCCGCGGCCGCCGCTGGCGCAAGGACCCGGCCCGGGCGGGTCTGCTGCCGGGCGGCACCGCCCCGGCGCCCGTCGGCGGGGAGGGGCCCGTCTTCTGGGACGACTGGTGGTCACTGGCCGGCCTCGACCGGGCCGTGCGCCTGCTCGCCGCCTCGGGCCAGCCCGAGGCCGCCGCCGCGGTGACCGCCCAGGCCGAGGCCTTCGCCGCCGACGTCACCCGCGCCGTCGCCCGCACCACGGCGGGGGCGATCCCGGCGGGGCCGGG